>DATMUQ010000548.1:0-25917 GCA_035563795.1 Terriglobales bacterium
CCTGGATCGGCCGCCACGGCTGAGGTTGACGGCCGACCGGGTCGCCGCTTAGTGCTGATGCGCTTTGTGGCGCTGCCGGTGCGCCGCCTGCTTGGCGCGATTGCCGCAGATCGCCATGCTGCACCATCTGCGCGCATGGCCGCGGGTGTGGTCGGCGAAGAGCAAGGTGCAGGCCGGGCCCTCGCAGGCCTTTACTTGCGCGAAATCCTCGGTGCAGACCAGCCGCGCCAGCGCTTCGCCGATTGGCAGCAATAATGACTCCGGTGTCTGCCAGCGGCGCATTGCCTGCAACTGCAGCGGCGCATGGTCGCCGCCGTTGCGGATGACGCGGCTGAAGCTCTCATCGCGTGCCAGCAACCGGTTGAGCGGTTCCAGTTCATCGAGTGCCGCTGCCGTCAGGGCCCGACCCTTATGGCTACGGACGAAGCCGCGGAACCATTCACGCAAGCCGCGCGCCTGGTCGGCGATCTTGTCGATCTCGCCTGGCAAGGCCTGTGCCCGCAATGTGTTCAGGATATCAGCCGGCACCATCTGCGCCTGCGCAAGCCAAGCGAGCAAGCCCTCACCATCATCGATCCAGTCGACCGGCATATCGACCGGCGTCGCGATCGAATTCAGGAAGTCCAGGCCGGCTGCATCGGCGACAAAAATAGCTGGGGGCCGTTGATCCATCACAACTCCTCTTCCGCTCCCGGCAGGCGGCGTTTCGTGCCGCCGGTCCATGGCGGGAGCTAGCTCGATACATAACCTCCAAATGGCATCCTGACAAGTTATATTCGCTTAACTGTAACCCAATCATGAGAGCTTCTCGGGTTACGCGGATGGTACTTTCTGACAGGCTATGTTGGGATCAGGAACAGCTATTGGCGCGATATTTGCCCATTTTAGGCCAGAAAATCCGCCAAATGTGGATTGCAAACGAAGTGGTCTGGGAAAATTAGCTAACCTCTAAAATTACACTTGACGGGTTACTCTTGAAAGATCATAACCTTCATACAGCGATCAATCAGGTTATTCACGTTTCAAGGAGACAGACATGACCGCCATCAGCTACCGCACTGCCGACGTCGACGGTTTCAAGGTTTTCTATCGCGAGGCGGGCCAGCCGGGGGCGCCGAAGCTCCTGCTGCTGCACGGCTTCCCGAGTTCAGGCCATATGTTCCGCGATCTCATTCCGCTGCTGGCGGATCGCTTCCATATCGTCGCCCCCGATCTGCCGGGCTTCGGTCAATCGGATCTGCCGGCCCGCAACGAAGCGGACCACGTGACCTTCGCCCGCCTCGCGGCGATCACCGACCGTTTCACCGAGGTGATCGGCTTCGACCGCTTCGCCGTCTATGTGTTCGATTACGGTGCCCCGACCGGCTTCCGTCTTGCCGTCAAGCATCCGGAGCGGATCACTGCGATCATCTCGCAGAACGGCAATGCCTATGACGAAGGTCTGAGCGACGGCTGGAATCCCATCCGTGCCTATTGGCAGGAGCCGTCACAGGCGAACCGGGATGCGTTGCGCATGATGCTCAAGCCCGAGACCACCATCTGGCAATACACCCATGGCGTCGAGGATACGACGGCGGTATCGCCGGATGGCTACACGCTCGACAATTTCTACCTGGCGCGGCCGGGTGCCGATGAGGTGCAACTCGATCTCTTCGGCGATTACCGCAGCAACGTGGCACTCTACCCGACCTTCCAGGAGTATTTCCGTACCTATAAGCCGCGCTTCCTCGCGGTTTGGGGCAAGAACGATCCCTTCTTCCTGCCGCCGGGCGCCGAGGCCTTCAAGCGCGATATCCCTGGTGCAGTCGTCCGCTTCTTCGATACCGGCCATTTCGCCTTGGAAACACATGCGGCGGAGATTGCTGCTGCCATCCGCGATTTCCTCGCCAAGTGATTTCAGCCTGCTGAACCTGCAACCACCTCATCTCGCAACCTGGCCGTCGTGCACTGTTGCTCGGCGGGGGCCAGCTTCATGGAGAGACAATATGCGTGCAATCGTTCTTGAGAAATTCGGCGGCCTCGACAGTCTCGTCTACAAGGACATTCCGGAACCCGAACCCCTGGCCGGTCATGTCGTGATCGAGATCAAGGCTTTCGGCCTCAATCATGCCGAGTTGCATATGCGGCGCGGCGAATGGGCGGAGGCGGCGCCGGTCAGCGGCATCGAATGTGTCGGCATCGTGAAATCCTGCCCGGGCGGCGAATTCCCGGTGGGCGCCAAGGTGTCGGCACTGATGGGTGGCCTCGGCCGCACCATCAATGGCAGCTACGCCCAGTATACCCGGGCTCCGGTTTCCAATGTGGCCTTGATCGAAGCGGATCTCCCTTGGGCAGAGCTGGCGACGATCCCCGAAAGCTATGCCACCGCCTGGACCTGCCTGTTCCGCAATCTCGAGATCAAGAAAGGCGAGCTGCTTGTCATTCGCGGTGCCACCTCGTCCTTCGGCCAGGCGGCGCTGAAGATGGCGGTGAATGCCGGGGTTCGCGTGATTGCCACCACCCGCAGCGGCGACCGCTTCGCAATGCTGGAGAAACTCGGCGCCGAACGCTGCGAAATCGAGCGGCCTGATTTGTCGAAGCATATTGCCGAAGCAAAGAAGATCGATGCGGTGCTCGACCTCGTTGGCAACAGCGTGGCCCTGGACTCGCTCGCCATGTTGCGCCGGGGCGGCCGCTCCTGCCTGGCCGGCTGGCTCGGTGGTCTCGATCCGATCCACGATTTCAACCCGCTGCTGCAGATGCCGAGTGGCGTCTATCTGACTTTCTTCGCCAGCTTCATGTTCGGGACACCGGGCTTCCCCGTCTCCGACGTGCCGTTGCAGCAGATCGCGGCGGATGAGGCGGCCGGCCGACTGGATGCCAAGCCGGCGCGGGTGTTCCGTTTCGACGAGATCCGCGAAGCCCATCGTGTCATGGAGGCCAATGAGGCGCGCGGCAAGATGGTCGTGGTGTTGGACTGAATAACGTCGCCATAAGGAATGAAGGAGATCTGACATGACGACATCAGTGGCCATCGTCACCGGGGCCAGCCAGGGCATCGGCCAGGCGACAGCGGTCCGGCTAGGTCGTGACTTTGGGGCCGTGGTGCTGGTCGCCCGCAATCGATCGAATCTCGAAGAGACCGCAGCCGAGGTGAAAGCTGCTGGCGCCCAGGCCCTGATCATCGATGCCGATCTCGCGGTGCCAGCGGCGGCGCAAAGCGTGGTCGACCAGACCCTGGCGGCTTTCGGTCGCATCGATGCGCTGCTCAATATCGCCGGTGCCGTGCCGCAGATCGATCTCTTCGAGATGAGCGATGAACAATGGGATGCCGGGCTGGCGCTGAAGCTGCACGGCGCGCGGCGCCTCACTGTTGCGGCCTGGGCGGCCCTGAAGGCGGCGAAAGGCGCAGTGGTCCTGATGTCGGGCAATTCTGCACTGTTCCCCAAGGCACCCTATGCGGCGGTTGGCACCATCAATGCCGCTATCGTCGCTTTGGCGAAGGCCTTCTCCGATCGTGGCATTACCGATGGCGTGCAGGTCAACAGCGTCCTGCCCGGACCGGTGATGACGGGGCGTCGCCGCTCTTACCTGCAGCATTGGGCGCCGCTGCATAACATGAGTGTCGAAGAGGCGACGGCCAATTTCCCCCAGGAAGCCGGCATCGCGCGCTATGGCGAGCCGGAAGAGATCGCCGAGCTGATGGCCTTCCTGGTCTCGCCGGGTGCCCGCTGGATGACCGGTTCGACCCTGCGCATGGATGGCGGCGAAGTGAAATCGATCTGATCGGAAGTCGATGTGCAGAATCGGGCTTGCTTGATCCGGACGGATGAGCCGGCCGGTTGCTTCGATCATCTGCGCTCTCGCCGTTCAGTCGATGAAGCCGCCCGCCGGCGCCTTATGCGGCAAGGACCAGCCGAAATAGACCTCGGCCTCCACCAGTTGACCGTCGCGTACGGTCAGGATCTCGGTGTTCTGGAATCCCGGGCGCCCAGCGAAACTGCCCTGATAGGTGATGAAGACGCGCTCACCATCCGGCACCAGATGAAGCAACTTGAAATCGGTGATGTGGTTGCTGGCCGGCCAGCAGCGCGCGAAATAGGTCTGCCGGTCGATGCGGTTGTCGCGTGGGCTGGAAAAATGGAAGTCGGCGGCGATCAGCAGCTCAAGGGTTGCGCGATCGTCATCGATATAGGCCTGATAGCAGCGTTTCGCGATGGCGATGGGATCGTCGGCGGAATTGTTGCGCTTGGCCGGCTGCCGATTGGGATGGGACATGGCGACCTCCGGGGCGAAGACCATTATCTGATTGCAAATAGCAACTGGATCAAAAATACCCCAGACTGCTTGCTTATTGCATGCAGATCTGCAATCGGCCTGAAGGAGTTCGGGTAGGGAATTGTCCGATCCCGGCGGGTGTGATGATCCCAGTCGAAGAAGCCCAGCTTGCGAAAATAATTCTTCTTTGTTTACGACAAACTCTGGTGGAGACCGAAGTCGGCAGCCCCAAGCTGAGGGACGACTCAGCTGAATCGCGAAGAATCTCCGATGCCTCTCAACCTACGTCTTATTGCGAATGTTCCCGATTTGTTCTGAATCGATGGCGAACAAGCAAGTGGATGGAGGCGATCATGCTGCAGCAAGAACTGTTCCCCGAGGATACGAAATTCACCGCCCGAGATCCGCGCAAACATTGCGATAGCCTGTTCTATGCCCTGATGCCTCATCCGCGCGCGGCCCGTCATCTTACGGGCTTTGCCTGGTCGGCGCTGTCAACTGCCGGCCAGACCCCCGACAACTGGACTTTTCTCGAAACAGGAAGGCTGCACTTATCGCTGCAATCGGTTCGCGAGCAATATGAACTCGAAGAGAAATACGCTTGGCTCGGCAAACAAGTGGCGCAAAAAATCATGTCGCCGGCTTTTGAGCTGACATTCGATGCAATGGGCACTTTCCCACCGATACCCAGCCGCGAAGACCATCGCCCTTTCATTCTACTGGGTGATAATTCAGCGTTGCGCGAACTCTTTCAGAGGCTGGGTGCCGAGATGTGCCGAATGGGTTGGCGGGCTCATATCGACTTTGAACCGCATCTCACCCTGGCTTATGGTCCGCATGCGGTTCCGTTTCAGCATATCGTGCCGATCAGGTTGCTCTTCACCGAGTTCGTCCTGATCAAAAGTGCGAAGGGATCGCACCACTACGATATCTGTGGGCGCTGGCCGCTGCTCGGCGGATAACATTGTGCGCGTTGTCCTCTGGCAGCGTCGGAACGAAGCCGCTAGAAAGACCAAGAAGGTTAAAGGCGCTGGTATGATCAGCCAGTACCGCGTGACAAGCAGGAAGGCGTTTTCATGGCTGTGACAATCTACGGCATCAAGAACTGCGACACGATGAAGAAGGCCAGGACCTGGCTGGAGGCGCAGGGCATCGCCTATCAATTCCACGATTACAAGACCGCCGGCATCGACCGGGCGCGGCTGCAGTCCTGGGTCGAGGAACTCGGCTGGGAGACGGTGCTGAACCGCGCAGGCACGACCTTCCGGGGGCTGCCGGATGCCGACAAGCAGAACCTCACTGCCGAGAAGGCGGTTAGCCTGATGCTGGCTCAGCCCTCGATGATCAAACGCCCGGTGCTGGATCTCGGCTGCAAGCGGCTGGTTGGCTTCAAGCCGGAGATATATGCCGAAGCATTCGAAATCTCTGGTACCGTCACAAACACCAAATAAACAAAATCGTTGCCGGTGTTTGTCTATCGATCAAACACGCTCCGACATTGTGCATAGTAGCCAAAGAGACGCTTCTCTTGGGTTAGAAGCCAAGCTTTAACAGCTAGAAAAAATATTTGCGATTTGGTCAGCTCTACATGGTACTTGTCGGCTAACAGCTTAAATTGCTTGGCAGCTTGGGAAAGAACGGGCCAAGTACTATTATGGTCGCCAAATCGATTTGCAAACAATGCTTCTTCAATATGATAAATGGGGCCTGACTGTGCAAGCTGCCATGAGAAGTCGACATCTGCGACATATGTGAAGCGACTATCGCTGCGATATCGCTGCAGCGCCGTAGTTCTTGCCATTAGCGGAATTCCAAACATGTTACGTGCTGCATAAATTGATGCACGCCCCAACTCGTCACCAGTAAATAAGCCAGCGCGGCCAAATTTTCGCCGCAATAGCCGGACCCCCTTGCTGTTCACGTAATCTAGATCGCAATAAACGGATGATATGTTCGAGTCTTTTTCCAGAATACTCACTGCGCGTGATAAAGCATTAGGGGCGTTTAGATAATCATCGTAACAAAGAAACAAAAAAAATTCTGTCGACACCTGAGAAAACGCATAATCAAAATTCTCGATCATTGTCTTAAAGCTTGGATGACTGACGATCTTCATTGGTATCCGCTTTGCGAACTCCGTCGCAATCTCATAGGTCCGGTCAGTTGAGCAATTATTGCTGATGAAGACCTCGTAATTCTTGTAGTCCTGGCGTTCAATTGAACTAAGCGCGTCAGTGATAAAGCGCTCGCCGTTGTAGACCGGCATAACAATCGTCACTTTCGGAACTGACATGGCCATCCTTAAGCATAGTCTAAAAAAATGACGTAACGCCGTCGATGACCCGCTCAACGAAGGCAGGCCGCATATTGGAATGAAGCGGCAGGGTGACGACTTCGCGCACGACCTGGTCGGTCACGCTCATGTCGCCATGCGGAGCCGATTCAAAGAAACGATGCTTGTGGACCGGGACGAAATGGATGCCGCAATCGATGCTGCGCGCCGCCATATGGGTAATCAGGTCATCACGCCGGTCATGCTTCACCCGCAGGCTGTAGATGAAGGGAGAGACACCATCGAAGCTGTCGCTCAGTACCTGAAGTCCGTCGATCTTCTTGAAGGCTGCCGAATAGGCGCGGCAGACCGCCTGGCGGGAGGCGATGAACTCACCGACACGCTTGATCTGCGAAACGCCGATCGAGGCCATGATATTGGTGAGGTGGTAGCGATATCCCTCGCTCACCACGTCGTAGTCCCAAGCGCGCTTGTTCTTGTAGCGCTCGGTCGTATCCTTGTCGACGCCCAGAAGGCGGAGATGACGCAGTCGCTCCAGTTCCTGCTCCGAGCCGACCACCACGCAGCCGCCGTCGATCGAGGTGATGATCTTGACCGGATCGAAGCTGAAGCAGGTGATGTCGCCATAGCTGCCGAGCTTGCGACCGTCGATTTCCGTGCCGAAAGCATGCATGGAATCTTCGATCACCCGCAGGCCATGGCGCTCCGCCAGGCGATAGACACCCGCCTGGTCGCAAGCAATACCGGCGAAATGCAGCGGCACGATCGCCTTGGTGCGCGACGTCACGAGAAGCTCCGCTTTCTCGACATCGATGCCAAGATTGTCATCGCGGATATCGCACATGACGACCTGGGCTCCGGCCATGCGGATCGCTTGGTGGTCGGCGACATAGTTGAAGGACGGCGTGATAACTTCGTCGCCGGGGCCGATACCTGCCGCGCGCAAGGCGATATGCAGCGCCGATGTGCCGGTGTTGGTGGCAACGACGTAGCGGTCCTTGAGATCGAGGAAAGCAGCGATGCGGTCTTCGAAATCCTTCGTGCTGGCACCCATCCCAAGCCAGCCGACATCGAAGGCGTCGGTCACGTGCTTCAGCGTGTCAACGCCGATATGCGGGGCGAAAACGGGGATCTTTTCCACGACGGTTAGTCCTTGACGCATTTCAAATAACCATCTGGGGCGACCGTAATGAGCAATTTATTCTCGATGCTTTTGTCAATTGTGAAGCGATCATTTCCTTTTAAGAATTCATGGATTGCCGTCTTGGGATTATTGCCTCTTCCCCATGGACGATCTGGGAAGTGATTTTCAGGCATATCCTCGATAATTGTATCCAAAACGATCAAATAGCCGCCCCGCTTAACGAGCGGCCCGTAGTTGATTAGCTCTTGCAATACATGCTCATGAGTATGATTTGAATCGAGGATAACTAGAACACGGTCAAGCCCTGCAACAGCGTCAGTCACCGTTTGTATAGTCGTGGGATCGATAGACGATCCTTGGATCATGCGAATGCGTTTACTCATCCGATGCTTTTCTATTTCAGCGCGATTGTGCTGCCGGATATCTATGTCGATTCCAATAACGAAGCCATCACTCCCGATCAGTTCGAGCATCGAGGCATGGAAAATAAGGGAACCTCCTCTAGCTATACCAGTTTCGATAATCGCTTGAGGTTGGATGGTCCAAATCAGTTCCTGCATCGCGATAATATCTTGCGGGAACTGAATAATCGGGCGTCCTAGCCAGCTAAAGTTATACGTATATTTATGCGGGCTCGTTTCGCGAACCCAAATACGTGATAACGCTTGAAGGTCCTGATCTTTCTCTAGGGCCTTGATGTTGGCATTTACTAGCTCTTGGAATTCCGAATGGTCATCCATTTTGAAAATCTTTCCAGTAGGTGGTTCCAGAAACAAGCCATTTCGCACCTTCGCGTCCGCAATTGGCAATTAAATCGAGTATAGAGACGAATGGCGTGAAGGGCCCATTCAGTTGTGGATAGGGCTTTTTTTCGTACAGCATGTATTCGACGCGAATGCCGTGCCGTTCGAATAATTCGTGATCCAAATAATTCTTAGCGCCATGCCCAGTAATATAAATGTTCGCTTGGAGTTTGGATAACAGCTCAACCAATTTTTCGGAGCTCTTTGTGGCCGTCGGGAAATCTGAAGAACTCATGAATTTAGTCGACAGTCGAAAGTATCCTGAGATCGCTTGGATGGCTCGAGAATTTAGCTCGGATAGATAGATTGGATCGCTTTCGTAAATAGGTAGAACGATCGCTTGTAAGTCATCCCAATAAGGCGCCCCGCCATATGCCCGCTTCAAAAGATGAAGATGCCTGCTGCGCCAATTCTGGGAATAGTCTATCTTAACATCGCAAATGGTTTTCTCACCTCGTTGTATTGGCAATGTCAGCCATTCGACGCCACCCAGAGATTTGATCTGCACGCGCGATATGAAACTACGCCCTTGGGGTATTTGGACATCGTCCAAGTGCAGGTAGACATCTGCGAGTTTTATCTGCTCGAATACGCCCACCCAAGGAAAGAATTGAGGCTGTAAAATTACAGCTTTGCTCATGGTCGCCATTGTATCCCTTGTGCTGCAACGGCCGTCTGAAATTGCTCTCTGAGTAGAAGATTGTCTAACGACGGATTGGCGCGTGAGGTAGAAGTCAGTTTCGTTGGGGACAGAATCTCGCAGCTTGAGTTGCAAGGACCAAACGTAAGTATTCGATTAGTCCAGAGCTCATTCAGAATCAAAAAGAGATACAGTTTTTGCACAAAGGAAACGCGCTCCATCTGCTGCAATGACATATTCGCATCTAACGTAGCAATGGCCTGTGCCACGATTGATCCGCTATCCATCCTTTCGGTTGCGAGATGAAGCGTCGCGCCGAAAAATTTTGCTCGATCACTGTAAGCTCTTTGGAGCGCATAAAATCCTTTGTACGCGGGCAGAAGAGAAGGATGAATATTGAAGCAGGGAACGCTAGTTAAGAGATCTGATGTTACAAGTCTCAAGAAGAAGAGCACGACGAAGTCAACGCCGCCAATGCTCTGAAAATGCTCTCTTGCCGCGATGCTGAATTGCCGATTATCGGGTATCTCAATACGGCGATGGCTTGAAGCCGTTTTGTCACGCAGCTCTTCAATACCGCATGGCCGATCTGTAACGATATGCAGCTCGACACCATCATTGCGAAGCATCTCGTGAGCGAAGCGAGCAACGCTCCCACCGCTGCTAGCGATAATGCCGATCCGATTCATGCGGCCTGTTCTCTCGAGCGGTACAAATACATAGTATACTCAAAGAGGCGGTATGCGTGATTCAGCTTCAAATGGGGAGTAATCTCAGAAAAGCACCAGCCCATAAGCTCGACAGGATTTCGGTAATATAGATTGGGGGCCATATAGTTTACATGCGTAGTCATGACGTTGAATGCCACGCCTACCTCGGCTAGGCCAAACATCTTCTTGATCAATTGCTGTGCGAATAGATCCATTTGCATAACCGACGCTTCAAGTTTCTGCGTGAGTATGCCGTTGCAGACGACGTAATCAAATTTTCTTGCCGGATTGAAGGCAAAAAAATCTTCACTATAGAATTCGGAATCTGGATGTAGAAGGCGTGCCTCTGAAATCATAGCTCTGCAGACGTCAACCCCGACGTAGTCCATCCGATAACGATGTTCATCGGCATAGCGTTTCAAGCCACCATACCCGCAACCAACATCAAGTAAGCGTATGAGCGGACCGGGTTTCGATGTTTCTCGATTGATAACCGCGAGCATATTGTCATACCGGAGGTTTAGGTCGCTCGCCTCTACGCCCCAGTCAACACCTTTTGGGGTAGCACCGTATTGTGCAAAGGTTTTGGTGTAGTGCTCTTTAAGGCTCTCAGTGATAGATGAAATTTGGGGATGAGCGTTCCTATTCAACTGTCTTCTCCAGCTTCGTGACTTTTCAAACCTTCAGTTTGGATAGCATTCTGGTCGGTTCTCTTACATTGTTTTGCGATTGATTTCGGCGAGCTGGCTGCTTTGAGATAAATTCTCCCCCTCTTCGATCGCATTCTCGACGATGGCGTTCGGGCGCACCTTGATCTGGTGATAGATGCGTCCGAGATATTCGCCGATCACGCCGAGGAACAGGGCATTCATGCCCGACAGGAACAGCAAGACAAGGATCAAGGTCGCAAAGCCGCGGGGCCAGGAACTGCCCATGAAAAGCGAGGTGAACAAGTAATAGAAGAAACCCAGGAGCGATATCAACGTGATGGACAGCCCCATCAGCGAGGCAAGCTTCAAGGGGACAATCGAGTGATTGGCGATGGCGTCCAATGCCAAGCCGACCAGATCCTGAAAGCCGAACTTGCTCTTGCCGGCCCTTCTCTCATCGCGATCATAGGTGACGCCTGTCTGTGCGAAACCGGCACCGGCAATCACACCACGCAGATAGGGCTGCGTGTCGTTGATGCGGGTCACAACATCCAGCACGCGGCGGTCGATAAGACGGAAATCGCCGGCATCATGGGGCAGGCGATCATCAGCGAGAAAATCCACCAGCCGGTAGAAGAAGCGACGAGCGCCCCGCATCAGAATCGACTCAGGCCGCATGGCGCGAATGCCATAGACCACGGAAAAGCCTTCTTCCCATTTACGCAGGAAGGCGGGGATAATTTCCGGCGGATCTTGCAGGTCACAATCGATCTGGACGGCGGCATCGCCACGTGCCAGGCGATACCCGCTGAGGATCGATCGCTGGAAGCCGAAATTGCGCGAGAAGCGATAGGCCCTGATGCGGGAATCCTGCTGCGCCATTTCCTGCAGCAATGAGAAGGTCAGGTCTTCACTATGATTATCCGTGAAGACGAATTCGAAATCGTATTTGTCCTGCTCTCCTTTGAGTGCCGCGGTGACGCGGTCATAGAGGCGCCGGACGTTTCCTTCCTCGTTATAAACGGGGACAACGATGGAGATGAGTTTCTTCATGGCCGTCCCACCGTCGATGCCATTTGTGAAAGGCGGATATCCTTCAGGAGCGGCAGGGTACGGTCGCGTTCCGAAATGACCTCCGGCAGCAAGGGCCAATCCACGGCAATCTCCGGATCATTCCAGCGCAGTCCCATCTCCAGGCCCGGCCGATGCGGTTCGGAAAACTGGTAGGCCACGTCGGCACCGTCAGTCAGCGTGACGAAGCCATGAGCGCAGCCGCGCGGAATATAGAGCGCCCGCTGGTTTTCAGCCGTCAATTCCGTTGCAACCCAGCGCCGGAAGGTTGGGGAGCCCGGGCGCAGATCGACGGCGACATCAAAAATTGCCCCGGCAGTGCAACGGACCAGCTTGGCTTCGCCCTGATGTACTTCGATGAAATGCAGGCCGCGCAGCGTACCACGCGTCCGGTTGCGGGAAACAGCGCCCTGGGCCGGTAGCGGTTCTAATCCGTGTCGGGAAAATTCCTCCGCGCAATACCAGCGCGCAAAATGCCCGCGATCATCGGCCACCGGTTCGACATCGACGGTCATCACGCCATCAATCCGGGTCGGGTTGAAGATCATGGGAGGATCTCAAGGCGCGGAATCGCCACGACAAAACGACCACCCCAGGATTTGATCGAGGCGAGTTGTGCCATGATTTCGTCGCGCAGGTTCCAGGGCAGGATCAGCACATAGTCCGGGCGCTCTTCCAGGATGCGTTCCGGCGGTGATACCGGGATATTGACGCCCGGCAGGTACTGCTCCTGCTTGTAGGGATTGCGGTCAACCGTATAGGGCAACAATTCCGGACCGATGCCACAATAGTTCAGCAAGGTGTTGCCCTTGGCCGGCGCGCCGTAACCGGCAACGCGCTTGCCTGACCGGCTGGCGTCGATCAGGAAGGAAAGAAGCTCGAATTTGCGGTTCCGCATCTCCTCGCCGAAGCGGCGATAGGTCGCGAGATCCTCCAGGCCATATGCGGCTTCGTTGGCGCGGACCTTGCGCAACATCTCGCTACCGTCCGCGACACCGACCGATGCGTCGCGGTGCCGGACATAGACCCGCAACGAACCGCCATGGGTTGTCAGCTCTTCAACGTCATAGGCTTCCAGCTGGTGTGCCGCGAGCATCCGCTCCACGACGCCGAGCGACAGGTATGAATAGTGCTCGTGATAGATTGTATCGAACTGGCATTCCGTCACAAGGCGCAGAAGATGCGGGAATTCGAATGTGGCCGTACCGAGCGGTTTCAGCAGCAGCTTGAAGCCGGCCAGGAAATGGTTGGGATCGGGAACATGCGCCAGCACATTATTGGCGGCAATCAGGTCGGCATAAGTCCCCTCCGCCGTCAGCTCTGCAGCGGTGGTCTTGTTGAAAAACTTCACCAGGGTCGGAATGCCATGCGTCTTGATCGCCGCTTCCGCCACATTGGCCGATGGCTCGATACCGAGGGTGGGTATTCCGGCTGCCTTGAAGTATTGCAACAGGTAGCCGTCATTGCTGGCGACTTCGACAACCTGAGAGGATCCCGACAGGCGCAGCCGCGCAATCATCTGCTGCGCATAGTTCTGCGAATGCTGCAGCCAAGATTGCGAGTAGGACGAGAAGTAGGCGTAATGCGCGTTGAAATGCTGCGGCGTGGTGACGTCCGCTAATTGTGCCAGCCAGCACTGCCGGCAGACCATCATCGCCAGCGGATAATAGGTCTGCGGCTGATGCTCTGCCGTGATCGCCGGGCGAAACTCATTGGAAATCGGCGAGAGACCGAGGTCGAGAACCTTGTCGACCAGGAGTTGGCCGCAGAAACGGCAATTCGTTGCCATGCTAGGCGGCCTCCCCGAGAAAGTCACCGATCTGCCGCTCAGTCAGCGTCCAAACATCTTTGCCGTCATAGAAATGCTTGTACCACAATGTCGTGCGTTCAAGCGCCTGATCCAACCGCCAGCGGGGTTGCCAACGCAGCTCCGTTTGAGCCTTCGCGCTGTCCAAGGCGAGCAGCTTTTCTTCAAAGATCTGCTCATCGGGTTGGATTTCGACCCGTGCCGTTGCTCCCCATATAGCCGCCATGCGCTGGGCGATCCAGCCGACCGGCTTCGCATCGTCTGTCGACGGCCCGAAGTTCCAGCCGCAGGAAAAGGCCGATGGCGCGCGGGTCAATTCCTCTGCCAGCGTCAAATAGCCGGGCAGGGGGTCAAGCACATGCTGCCAGGGGCGGGTAGATTGGGGGTGGCGCAGGATAAGCGGTTTTTCTTGCTGAAAAGCTCGGATCGCGTCCGGTATCAGCCGGTCGGCTGCCCAGTCACCACCACCGATGACATTGCCGGCGCGCACGCTGGCAAGGCCGATCGCCGGCCGATCCGTCGCCAAAGAGTGGAAGTAGACGTTACGATAGGCATCGAGCACATGTTCCGCGCAGCTCTTGCTGGAACTGTAGGGTTCGCTGCCGCCGAGTTCGTCGACTTCCCGATAAGGCCAGGCCCAGTTGCGGTTACGATAGACTTTATCCGTGGTAACGACGACAACCGCTTTGACGGATGGCGTCTTGCGTACGGCCTCCAGCAGATTGACCGTGCCCATGACATTGACGTCATAGGTGAGGACCGGTTCGGCATTGGCGGTGCGAACAAGTGGCTGCGCGGCAAGATGGAACACGACTTCGGCGGCAGAAGCGGTCAGCGCTTCGGTCAGTTTGCTCAGGTCGCGCACATCGCCAATGACCGATCGCGCAATGCGACGCTCGAGCCCGACGGAGTCACAGAAGCTCGGATCGGTCGGCGCGGCCAGGGCATAGCCGGTGACCTTGGCCCCGTAATGCAACAGAAGGCTCGATAACCAGCCTCCCATGAAACCCGTATGGCCGGTCAGAAATACCTTTTTCCTATGCCAAAAAGACGCTTCCGGCATTCAACTTACCCAAGTTTTCCACGGCGCTTGCCCACTCTTCCACATATCCTCCAGCAGGCACAATTCCCGATAGGTGTCCATGCATTGCCAGAAACCGGTGTGACGGTAGACGCTCAATTGCCGGCGCGCGGCCAGATGCTCAAGCAATCCGCCTTCCAACGAGATATTGGGGTCATCAGCGGAAATCTGCTCGAAGGCGCGCTTTTCAAAAACAAAGAAGCCGCCATTTATCCAGCCCTCGGCTGTCTGCGGCTTTTCATTGAAGGAATGCACGACATCGCCCTCGAGGCTCAATTCGCCAAACCGCGATGAGGGGCGGACTGCGGTCACGGTCGCCAGCTTGCCGGATCGCTTATGGTGTTCGATGACCGCTCCAATATCGACGTCGGAAACACCGTCACCGTAGGTCGCCAGAAAGCAGTCGTCTTCCACATATCGGAGAGCTGCTTTGATTCGGGATCCGGTCAGACAATGGACGCCGGTGTCCTGCAACTTCACCGTCCAGGCCGATTCCGGGAGGGTTTCGCCCAACAGCTTGACCTCTCCGGTGCCGGTATTGACCTCGATATCGCGCGAGCGCATCTGATAGTTGATAAAGTAATCCCTAATGACCTCGCCACGATATCCGACACATAGGAGAAAATCCCTAAATCCGCGATGCTCGTACTGCTTCATGATGTGCCAGAGAATTGGCTTCCCGCCAATTTCCACCATCGGCTTCGGTTTGAACTCAGTTTCTTCACGAAGACGCGTGCCTAAACCGCCGCACAGAATAATTACACGCATGTCGAACTCTCTCATCTTTTGCCGATAGGTCGGCTTCAGGGCGCCTATCCTCTAGATGCCTTCCGCACGAACATCCCCACGCGTATTTCTGACGCGCGGCAATAGTCGTTATCTCGAAATATTTCCAAGGTCGGAGCCGATTTAGCACTCTTTGCGGGCATACGCGATACGAAATCTTTGACCGCTCCGGGGGTTCCGACTTTCCGCTCTCGCGTCCAACGCGTATAAGGGCGATGAGCTTAGCTTCGCCGCCGGAACAAATTTCACTCGGTGATCTTCATTTGCGATCTATCATACTATTCGGTGCAGGTGGCCAACTTGGATCGTCGATTGCCCGAGTATGCTCGGTAGCACACCCGCATAACTTGATAACCGTTCCATGGGCCCAAGCGGGGAAATGGAGACGTGACGATGTCGCCGCCTGGTTTTCTCGAGAGAACCGCGCGGCAGCCGATGTCATCATCGCCAATGGGCTCACTGATCCCTCCCGACCGAAGAACGAGCTCGACCATAGCAATACGGAATTTCCGCTGCGGGTGATCGAAGCAGGCGCAAGCTTCCCCGGCTTGCGTTTTATGACGATTGGTACGGTCATGGAAGAGCGCGCCTCGCTCAGCACGGCCAATGCCTATGTCGCCAGTAAACTGGCGCTATGTCACCGCGTTGAGGAGCTGGCGCAGCAGGGTCTCGCTGGGCGACTCCTGCATCTCCGCCTTCATACGCTCTACGGCGTAGGGCGGCCTCACCCGCATATGTTTCTCGGCCAGATGCTCACCGCATTGAAAAGCGAAAGCGCATTCTCGATGAGCAGCGGCAGGCAATATCGCCAGTATCATCATGCAGAGGATATTGCCATGGCGATATCGGCGCTCACCGGGCGCGATTGGTTCGGCCAAGCTGTGCTGCAGATGAACTCCGCTGAGACCCTGCAGCTGCGCCGAATTGCCGAAGCGGTCTTCCGGCACTTTGGCAAGTCATCGCTGTTGCAGATCGGCGCCGTACCGGAACAAACCGGAGAGGTCATCGAAGATCCCGGATATGCGCCGACCGAAGCCGCTCTGTTCCCGCGATCCAGACCGGCAATTCCCGGCATCATAAATTGGCTGAGCGAATGCCTCGGCCGTTGATCGCAGAACCTTAAAGCGGTCCGCAACCGGCTGCCCTGCTTTCCCAGAGACCAGTTCGATCCCAACAATCTCCGTCGCTAGCGCCCGACGCAAAATAACGCATGCACATCCCCAGAGAGGTGCATTTGCCGGTCAGGTCAGCGCGCCGCTAAAACTTGTAGACCGTGTAAGCGCCGATCTCGCAGGCTTTCTGAAGCGGAATATCCGCCGGATGGGGGAAGGTCGAATGGACAAGAAAATGAGTCCAGCCATACTTTGCCGCTGCGGTCGAAATATCACCAGACCAATGATCACCTTCCAGCCAATGCTGCTGCTCCATGCGATCGGCCCAATTTGCCTGAGCATGATCATAAGCGGGGACCGAGAAGTAGAACTGCTGCCCCATGATCGCTGCCAGCTGCGTGTTGCGATATGGTCTTTTATAGTTCTCTGCCGGACTGCGGAGGTCATTCGTCACGGTGATGGAATGGTCGAGCGGAATGCATTGCAACGCGGCGATCAATTCGCGGTTATCCAGTGATTCCCAACCGAGTTCCGGATTGGCAGCTGTGTTGACGGCCATCAACGTTTGTCGAAGCAATTGGGTGGAGCAGGCTACGATGATCGCGACGATGAGCAATCCACGACCCAGCTTTGAGCCGATATGGGCCCAGCCTGCCCAGCAGGCGTAACAAACCAGGACGCCAACCAATAAGGGCGTAGTGCTGGCAGTCTGGAACCAGTTGAAGTCTGTTTCCGCGTCTTCCGCCCAAACCAAGGCAGTAGAACTTACAAAAACATAAGTCGCCACCAGCAGCAGCAATGCGAGCCCGATATTTGATGACCAGACTCGGCCGCGCGCAAGGATTCCCGCCAGGGCCAGCGGGATTAACAGGATCAGCACATGCTGCAGCAGCTTGCCCAGATTCTTGTTCACATAAGGGTCGGCAAAGAATGCGAAGACGATCCGAAGATTGCCGCCATCAATCTGCTGCACCCGTTGAACCGTCACGGCGATTGCCAATGCGACAAAGGGATAGATGAACTGACGCAGGCTCCTTCGCACAGCCGCGAGCTGCCATTTCCCGCGATGGCACTCCACGCCTGCTTCCACGACGGCGATCAGGCCAATCCAAAGGCCAAAGGTGATAAAAAACAGGGATTTTACGCAGATCATCAGTCCGACAACGACGGCACCCAAAAGGCGCGTGGATAGCTGTCGGTCTATGCAATAGCTCCAGATCGTATAGAGTCCGATAACGATCCCGGCCAGGGTTGCCGTATGATGGAAGTTCTGATCAATCGGCAATGTTGCGCCGAGCCCGTTGCGGACCATTTCACCAATCGCCGAGCCTAAATGTGTGCCCCAACGGATCGACCAGTGCTCGAAAGTTGCGACAAACATCAGGCCGAAACAGCAAATCCGGAGAGCGAGCGGTTTGATGCGCATAAGGATCATCCAGCATCCGGCGGCGATCGCCATCACCATGAGTGGCTGGATCACCAAGAACAAAGCCGAATGCGGTGCGATGCCGGTGAGCCGAACAAAGGTGGCTGCAGCATCGAGAACGCCGTATTGGTAGGGCAGGACGGCACCTGCATAGGTAAGCGAGGGTGGCGGCAAGAGGTCCGATTGGACCAGTGCATGAACAAGGCTTAAGTGGAAGGCGTTGTCTACACCATAGAAGTATTCGGGAAGTGGCCCGCGCCCCATCCAGAAGCAGTAACTAAAATAGGCGCTGCCCGCGAACACAAATAAGGCGATAGAGCCAAGCCAGGATATAACGGTGGCATTTATCGATGCCACATCGTCATTCTCAGGATTGGAAGACCTTACATCGAATGGGATGCGCAGAGCGGAGCCTACGATACCAAGCGCAATTAGAGTTAGTGGCAGCGCGACGGGAGACAGGTGCAGCGCTCGACCGGTCATCGCCGCAGCGCCGACGACAATCTGCGCCAAACCTGCATGTAGCCAGATGGAGCCTGCGTCTTTGAGAGCCGTTGCACTGCCGAGAGCTGCTGTCGGGATGGACAGCGACAGGCCGCATAGGACCGTTGCCAATAGAGCCACGGGCAATGGAACGCCGGTCAATAGCAGCCACAGCAGCTCTGTCGCGGCAAAAAGAGCGATGTTCAGCAGAGGCGCTTTGAAATGGCTGAATCGGATAGAGCGATTTGAGGGCACGATAGGCTCAGTTGTTAAAGGCCGCGGGCAGTGTAACGGGTACGATAGACTGGGATCCTATTTCCAGATCGGCTTACCGCTTCCCGGCAGGCCATAGCTGGACCATTTGCCGGTGACGCGCTCGACGATCTCGTCCGACATGCGGATCTTCTCGCCCCATTCGCGCTTGGTCTCGGGCGGCCATTTATTGGTGGCGTCGAGGCCGATCTTGCCGCCCAGGCCGCTTTCCGGCGAGGCGAAATCAAGATAATCGATCGGCGTACCCTCGATGACGGTGATGTCGCGCGCCGGATCCATGCGGGTCGACATCGCCCACATGACGTCCTTCCAATCACGCGCATTAATGTCGTCATCCACGACGATGACGAATTTCGTGTACATGAACTGGCGCAGGAACGACCAGACACCCATCATCACCCGCTTGGCGTGACCCGGATAGGCCTTCTTCATCGAGACCACGGCGATCCGATAGCTGCAGCCTTCCGGCGGCAGCCAGAAATCAACGATCTCGGGAAACTGCTGGGTGAGGAGCGGGATGAAGACCTCGTTCAGCGCCTCGCCGAGCACCGAGGGCTCATCGGGCGGGCGACCAGTGAAGGTCGAGAGATAGATCGGGTCGCGCCGCATGGTGACGGCGCTGACGGTGAAGACCGGGAACTGCTCGACCGAATTGTAATAACCGGTGTGGTCGCCATAGGGGCCTTCGTCGCGGTAGTCGCTGAGCGAGACATGGCCTTCGAGCACGATCTCGGCGCCGGCCGGCACTTTCAGCGGCACCGTCTTGCAATCGACCAGCTCGACCTTGCGGCCGCGCAGCAGGCCGGCGAATTGGTATTCTGAGACGGTCTCGGGCACCGGCGTCACTGCGGCCAGGATGGTGCCGGGATCGGCGCCGATCACGACGGCTGCGGGCAAGGGTTCCGGCTTCTCTGCCTTCCAGCGGGCGTGATGCAGGGCACCGCCGCGATGCTTCAACCAGCGCATCAGGGTTTGGTTCTTACTGAGCACCTGCATGCGGTAGATGCCGAGATTGTAGTTGTCCTCGCGCTTCTTGCCCTTGCCGGACGAATGGGGCCCCTTGGTAACCACCAGCGGCCAGGTGATCAGCGGTGCCGGCTCGCCCGGCCAGCAGCCCTGGATCGGCAGTTTGGTGAGATCGATGTCATCGCCCTTCAGCACTACATCCTGGCACGGGCCGTAGCTCACCGTCTTCGGATGCATCGCCATGACGGTCTTCAGGAGCGGCAACATCTCCAGCGCCTCACGCCAGCCGCCGGGCGGCTCCGGCTGCTTCAGGAAGGCGAGGGTCTCGCCGACCTGGCGCAGCTGATCGGGTTCCCGGTCCATGCCCCAGGCGACCCGCTGCACGGTGCCGAAGAGGTTGACCAGGACCGGCATGTCGTACTTCCGGCCATCCTTGCCGACCGGATTCTCGAACAGCACCGCCGGGCCTTGTTCGGCGAGCAGACGGGTCTGGATCTCCGTCATCTCGAGATGCGGATCGACCGGCACACTGACCCGGCGCAACTGGCCGGCAGCTTCCAGCCGGTTCAGGAAATCGCGCAGTGAATCAAAAGGCATGTCGGTCTTCCGGCAACAGGGGCAGGGCCAAGTCTATGCAAGGCCAAGTTTATCAGGAACGATAATCGGCGTTGATCTCGATATAGCGGTGGGTGAGGTCGCAGGTCCAGACCCGCGCCTTGCCCGAGGCGATGCCAACATCGACGGCGATGTTGATCAACTGGCCCTTGATATGCTTAGCGACCGGTGTTTCGTCGTAATCCGGCCGGCGCTGGCCGTTGCGGGTGATCTCGACGCCGCCGACGCTGATCGAGAGCTTGTCGCGGTCAGCCTTCTCGCCGGCCTTGCCGATGGCGGCGACGATGCGGCCCCAATTGGCGTCCTCGCCGGCGATCGCTGTCTTCACCAGCGGCGAATTGGCAACTGCGAGGCCGATACGCCGGGCGGCGCCGGCGCTGGCCGCTCCCGTGACGTCGATGGTCACCAGCTTCTGGGCGCCTTCGCCGTCCTTGACGACCTGGATGGCGAGGTCCTGCAGCAGGTCCTCGAGCTTCTCGCGGAAATCCTTCAGGAGCTTGTCGGTGGCCGAGGCCGGCTTCGGATGCTTGGCGCCCTGGCCGGTCGCCACCAGCAGCAGCGTGTCGCTGGTCGAGGTATCGCTGTCGACGGTGATGCAATTGAAGGACTTGTCGGCACCCTTCGCGAGCAGAGTCTGCAGGATATCGGCCGGGATCTTCGCATCGGTGGCGACGAAGGCCAGCATGGTCGCCATATCCGGCGCGATCATCCCGGAGCCTTTGCAGAAGCCGTTGATGGTGACGGTGGCGTCGCCGATCTTGGCCTGGCGGGTGGCGAGCTTGGGGAAGGTGTCGGTGGTCATGATGGCCGCCGCAGCTTCCGCCCAGGCATCGGCCTTCAGCGATTTGATGATGGCGGGCAGCTTCGCGGTGATACGCTCATCCGGCAGCGGCTCGCCGATGACGCCGGTCGAGGCAAGATAGATCTCACCGGGCTTGCAGCCGAGCGCCGCCGCCGTTGCCTTGACCTCGCGATTGACGCTGTCGATACCGGCCTTGCCGGTGAAGGCATTGGCATTGCCTGAATTGACCAGGATCGCCCGCACCTTGCCGCCTTTCAGGTTCTTGCGGCAGAGATCAACCGGGGCCGAGCGGGTCAACGATTTCGTCAGGACGCCGGCGATGGTGCTGCCGGCAGCCAGTTCCATCAGCATGACATCAGTGCGGTTCTTGTAGCGGACATTGCATTCGAAGCCGGTCAGCCGGACACCGGCGATCGGCGACAACACCGGCGTTTCCGCCGGTACCAAAGGCGAGATCTGATGAGCCATGGCGAATTCCCCCTCGCGGCAAACCTGTCGCCGGAAGGCCCCTGGCCCGCCCCGGCGATTCTGAAAAGACGACCAGCCAGAAAATGAGAGCACCGGTTTCCCGATGCTCTCACGCTTGCGTCGCTTATTGCTTCACCGGCGTACCATCCGGATTGAAGGTCTCGACCTTGGCCTTGGCCCGCAGCTCCTTCACTTGCTGCTCGATCAGGTCGCCGGCAAGTTGCTGGCGGATCTGATCCTTCTCCTCGTCGAAGCTCGGCGGCGTCTGCTTGCGACGATCTTCGAGCTTGATGATATGCCAGCCGAACTGGGTCTGGACCGGCTTCTGCGTCACTTCGCCGGTCTTCAGCGCAAAGGCCGCATCGGCGAAAGGCTGCACCACTTCGCCGCCATTCTGGGTGAAGTAGATCCCGAGCTCACCGCCATTGACGGCGCTGCCCTTGTCGATCGACTTGTCCTTGGCGAGCTTGGCGAAATCGGTGCCCTTCTTCAGCTCGGCGATGATGTCCGTCGCTTCCTTTTCCGTCTTCACCAGGATATGGGCGACCTTCACTTCGTCCTGGGGCGGATGGTCCTTGAGGTCCTGGTCGTATTTCGCCTTGATCATGTCATCGGTCAGCTTGGCCTTGACGAGACGGGTCAGGTAGACCTGACCGATCACCTCATTCTGGAAGCGCTCGACCAGCGCCTTCACCTCGGGGTCGTCGGCCAGCTTCTGGTTCTGACCTTCCTGGGTCAGCAGCGTCATGCCGATCAGGCGCTCGGTGAGCTGCGGCATGATCTGGTCGACATTGGCGCGGTATTGCTGTGGGGCAGAATCGATCACGTCCTGCCGGGTGATCTCCTTGCCGTTGACCTTGGCCACCACCGTCTTCGGATCGATCGGCTTGGCCGGCTGACTGGCATCGGCGCCAGGAAGCTGACCAGCCGGAGCTTGGTCAGTCGGTGCCGGGGTGGCGGCGGGCGCCGTGGAATCGGCCGGGGCCGGCGTCGCCGGCGTGGCGTCATCGGCTCGGGCGGCGAATTGCGGCGCTACCAAGGCCGCCATGGTGAGGCTCAATGCCACCGCGGTGGACAGCAAAAGGTTGCGCCGGCGAGTCGCGAAGGAAGTCGAATAGGACATGGTCTGACGTGGTTCCTCAACCGATGGATGGGGCCTACCCCTTGAAAACATTGAGATTTCAGGGCGACCACTGATGCGGTCGGGCGGCCGGCATCTTGCCCCGCCAGGGCAGTTGGTACAAGCGGAAAGGCCGACCCGAATGGCAAAATCGCGTCAAGTTGACAGCGCTTAACGAGGCCCCTATCTGTTTCCCGCATCCAATCTCAAAAAGTCCGAGAAAATCGAGGTTTATATGTTTGCCGGCCTTGCCAAACGGATCTTCGGATCGGCCAGTGATCGCTTCATCAAGGGCCTTAACAAGACCGTGGCCGACGTCAATGCGCTGGAGCCCCAGCTGCAGGCGCTCAGCGACGACGAGCTGAAGGCACGTACCGCCTGGCTGCAGGATCGCCTGGCCAAGGGCGAGGACCTCGACGACATCCTGGTTGATGCTTTCGCGACCGTCCGTGAAGCCGCCAAGCGGGTCATGGGCCAGCGCCATTACGACGTCCAGTTGATGGGCGGCGTGGTGCTGCATCAGGGCCGGATCGCCGAAATGAAGACCGGCGAAGGCAAGACCCTGGTGGCTACGCTCGCCGTCTATCTCAATGCCCTGGACGGCAATGGCGTCCACGTCATCACCGTGAACGATTACCTCGCCAAGCGCGATGCCGACTGGATGGGCCGGGTCTATCGCTTCCTCGGTCTCTCGACCGGCGTTATCGTCCACGGCCTCACAGATGACGAGCGCCGCCAGGCCTATGCCGCTGATATCACCTACGGCACCAATAACGAATTCGGCTTCGACTATCTGCGCGACAACATGAAGTTCCGCCTGCAGGACATGGTGCAGCGGCCCTTCAACTATGTCATCGTCGACGAAGTCGATTCCATCCTGATCGACGAAGCCCGTACGCCGCTGATCATTTCCGGTCCGACCGAGGATAATTCCGAACTCTATATGAAGGTCGACCGCCTGATCCCGCATCTCGCCGAGGCGGATTACGAGAAGGACGAGAAGTCGCGCCATGTCGCGTTGACGGAAGAGGGCACCGAGCATATCGAGCAGCTGCTGCGCGGCAGCGGCTTGATGAGCCAGGGCACGCTCTACGATCTCCACAATATCAGCCTGGTGCATCACGTGAACCAGGCGCTGCGCGCCCATAAGCTCTTCGCCCGCGACGTCGATTACATCGTCAAGGACGACAAGGTCGTCATCATCGACGAATTCACCGGCCGCATGATGGAGGGCCGTCGCTATTCCGAAGGCCTGCATCAGGCGCTGGAAGCCAAGGAACAGGTCTCGATCCAGAACGAGAACCAGACCCTGGCCTCGGTCACCTTTCAGAACTATTTCCGTCTCTATCCGAAGATCGCCGGCATGACCGGTACGGCGATGACCGAAGCGCCGGAATTCTCGGAGATATACAATCTCGACGTCATCGAGATCCCGACCAATGTGGCGGTCAAGCGCGACGATCAGCACGACCAGGTGTTCCGTACCGCCGGCGAGAAATACAAGGCGATCACTGAGCTGATCGAGGAATGCCGGACGCGCAAGCAGCCAGTCCTGGTTGGCACCGTATCGATCGAGAAGTCGGAACTTCTGTCCGACATCCTGAAGAAGAAGAATATCCCGCACGCCGTGTTGAATGCCCGCTATCACGAGCAGGAAGCCTTCATCATCGCCGATGCTGGCGTCCCCGGCGCCGTGACCATCGCCACCAACATGGCCGGTCGCGGTACCGATATTCAGCTCGGCGGCAATTTGCAGATGCATATCGAGCGCGACGCCGACGGCATTGCCGATGAAGCGGCGCGTACGGCGAAGATCGCCGAGATCAAGGCCGATATCGCCGCCAAGAAGGACGTGGCCCTGGCCGCCGGCGGTCTCTTCGTCATCGGCACCGAGCGGCATGAAAGCCGGCGCATCGACAACCAGCTGCGTGGCCGTTCCGGCCGCCAGGGCGATCCCGGCGCCTCGCGTTTCTTCCTGTCGCTGGAAGACGATTTGATGCGCATCTTCGGCTCCGAACGCATGGATTCGATGCTGCAACGCCTGGGTCTGCAGGAGGGCGAGGCGATCGTCCATCCCTGGATCAACAAGGCCCTGGAAAAAGCGCAGCAGAAGGTCGAGGCCCGCAACTTCGACATCCGCAAGAACCTGCTGAAATTCGACAACGTTATGAACGACCAGCGCAAGGTCGTCTATGAACAGCGCCGCGACCTGATGCACGCGGATGACCTCAAGGACGAGGTCGCCAGCATGCGCCACGAGGTCATCGATGATCTCATGGGCCGCTATGTGCCGGAGAAGGCCTTCGCCGAGCAATGGGACGTTACCGGCCTGCATGAAGAGACCATGCGCATCTTCAATCTCGACCTGCCGCTCGCCGATTGGGCGAAGGAGGAGGGGATTGGCAGCGAGGACATGCGCGAACGCGTGGTCGATGCCGTCGATCGCCGCATGGCGGAGAAGGCCGCCAATTTCGGCCCCGATGTCCTGCGCATGGCGGAAAAGTCGCTGCTGCTGCAGATCCTCGATCAGAGCTGGAAGGAACATCTGCTGGCCCTCGATCATCTGCGCCAGGGCATCGGCCTGCGCGCCTATGGCCAGCGTGACCCATTGAACGAGTACAAGCAGGAAGCCTTCAACATGTTCGAAAGCATGTTGTCGCGCCTGCGCGAGCAGATCTCACTGGTTCTGTCGCATATCGAGATCCGTACCCAGGAAGAGCCCCAGGCGGCACCGGCCGAAGAGATTGCAGCGCCGCCGGCGCCGGCAAATGCGACGGCGATCAATCCCAACGATCCCTCGACCTGGAGCAAGCTCAACCGCAATGCGGAATGTCCCTGCGGCTCGGGCAAGAAGTACAAGCATTGCCACGGTCGCCTGAGCTAATGGTCGCTTGAACTAATGATCGCCTGAACTGAGGGGCGATCCATCAGAAAGAACAAAGCCCGGTCCGTGCGGACCGGGCTTTCTCTTTGCCGCTGTTCCGGTGCGGAAATCAGGCACCCTTCCAGACCGGCTGGCGTTTCTCGGCAAAGGCCTTGGCGCCTTCGTAATAATCCGCGGATTGCCGCAGATGGTCATAGGCGCGGATCTTGCCGGTCCGCATCGCCGCATAAGCGCCTTCGACATCGAGATGGCGGGTCAGGCGATGGGTCTGCTTGATCGCGGCCGCCGAGAGCGGCGCCGCGGCAAGGATACGTTCCGCCATCGCCAGAGCTGCGGCGGCAAGTTCCGCTCCTGGCACCACCTGGTTGACGAGGCCGTAGCCCAGCGCCTCCGCCGCCGTCAGACGTCGGCCGGTCAGCAGCATTTCCAGGGCAATGGCTTCGGGCAGGCGGCGCGGCAGGCGAAACACGCCGCCGGCATCGGGAATGACGCCGATCAGCGCTTCCGGCAGGAAGAATTCCGCGGT
>DATMUQ010000549.1:0-6087 GCA_035563795.1 Terriglobales bacterium
AGCGCCGCCATAGCCGCGATGACGCGATCAGCTTCTGCGATGAGATGCGCCAGCGCCGGCCGGATATCGTCTTCGGCGCCGATATCATCGCCGGCTTCCCGACCGAGACGGAGGCGATGTTCGTAAACAGCCTCGACCTCGTCGAGCGCTGCGGGATCACCTACCTCCATGTCTTTCCCTATTCCGCCCGAGAGCGTACGCCGGCCGCCAAGATGCCGCAGGTGCCCGGCGATATCCGGCGAGACCGCGCTGCCCGGCTGCGGACGCTGGGCGAAGGCGCGCTGCGGCGGCACTTCGCCAGCCAGATCGGCCGGACGGCGGAACTGGTGGTGGAAGCCGTCAAGGCCGATGGCAGCGTCTTCGGCCATAGCCGTGATTTCATGCCGATCCGGGTGATTGATCCAGCGCGCCGACTGAACCGCGGCAATCTCGTCACGGTTCGCCTTCTTCATCACACCGACACGGAACTGATCGCCGAACCGGCGGTTGCCGTTGCCGCCTGAAAACCGCAAAGCAGATTTGACCTGATGACCGAGCAGACCAACGAAATCGAAAAGCGCGGCTGGTTCGCGCGGCTGAAATCCGGCCTCAGCCGGACCTCGACCCGCATCACCGGCAGCATCACCGGCATCTTCACCAAGCGCAAGCTCGACCGGGCCTTGCTCGATGAGCTGGAGGAGGCGCTGATCGCTGCCGATCTCGGGCCAGCTACCGCCGAGCGCCTGATCAAGGTGCTGGCCAAGGACCGTTTCGACAAGGAGATCGACGAAGGCGAAGTACGTGAGATCTTCGCTGGCGAGATCGCCAATATCTTGCGCCCGGTGGCGCTGCCGCTGACCCTCAAGCCGCTACAGCCGCATGTCATCCTGGTGGTCGGTGTCAATGGCAGTGGCAAGACCACCACCATCGGCAAGCTGGCGAAACAATTCCAGGCCCAGGGTAAGAAAGTGATGCTGGCGGCCGGCGATACCTTCCGCGCGGCGGCCGTCGAGCAGCTCAAGGTCTGGGGCGAACGCAGCGGCGTGCCGGTGGTGGCGCGGGAAACCGGCGGCGATGCGGCCGGGCTCGCTTATGACGCCTTGGCGCAGGCCAAGGCCGAAGGCATGGATGTGCTGCTGATCGATACCGCCGGCCGGCTGCAGAACAAGGCCGGGCTGATGGAAGAGCTCGCCAAGATCATCCGCGTCATCAAGAAGATCGACCCCTCTGTGCCGCATGACTGCCTGCTGGTGCTCGATGCCACCACCGGCCAGAACGCCCATTCCCAGGTCGAGATCTTCAAGGAGATGTGCCAGGTGACCGGCCTGGTCGTCACCAAGCTTGACGGCTCGGCCAAGGGCGGCGTCCTCGTCGCCCTGGCCGAGAAGTTCAAGCTGCCGGTGGTCTCGATCGGTGTCGGCGAGGGCGCCGACGATCTCCGTCCCTTCGAGGCTGAGATCTTCGCCCGTTCGCTAATGGGGCTCTGAAGCCCGGCCGAAGCTTCAGCGCGCCTTCGCGTCCGCCAATATGTGATCCGCCGCCTTCTGCGCCAGCATCATGGTCGGGGCATTGGTATTGGCGGAAGGGACCAGCGGCAAGGCCGAGGCATCGACCACGCGCAAGCCCTCGACACCGAAGACCCGCAGCTGCTGGTCGACGACACCGTCGCCGAGCCCCTTGCCCATGCGGCAGGTCGAGGTCGGGTGATAGACCGTGCTTGCACCTTTGCGGAAATCGGCCAGGATCGCGGCGTCGCTCTTCTCCGCCAGCACCGGCGCGATCGGTTCGGCGATCAGCGATTGGAAGGCCTTGGAGCCTTCCAGCTCGCGAATGAATTTGCCGCCGGCAATGGCCACCGCCTGATCGTCCTCGGTGGCGAGATAATTGGGCTCGATGACCGGCGCTGCGGTCGGATCGGCGCTGCGGATGCCGATATGCCCGGTGCTGGTCGGGCGGCAAGGCTGGAAGCAGAGAATGAAGCCGGAGAAGGCATCCATCTCATAATGCCGCTTGGCGCCGCTACCGACCCCATAATAAGTGACCGGATTGTAATAGACCTGGATATCCGGCCGGGGTGCATCCTGGTGCGAGCGGATCAGGCCACCGCATTGATTGACGCTGATGCTCAAGGGCCCCTTGCGGGTGGCGAGATAGGTGAGACCGGCTTTCAGTTTGCCGAAGAGCGGTCGCAGCGTGTTGTTAAGCGTCGGGCGATTGGCCTTGTAGGAATAAGTCATCGCCAGATGGTCCTGGAGGTTGGCGCCGACCGCGGCATTGTCGACGACAACATCAATGCCATGCTGCTTCAGCAGGCCGGCCGGGCCGATGCCGGAGAGCTGCAGCAGCTGCGGTGAGTTGACCGCACCGCCGCTGAGGATGACGGAAGCCTTGGCGAAGACTTTCTCCTCGCGCCCATTCCGGCGATAGGCGACGCCGACGGCGCGGCCGTTCTCGATCAGGATGCGGGAAACGAGCGCGCCGGTTCGCAACTCGACATTGCCGCGTTGCAGGGCGGGTCGCAGAAAAGCATCGGCTGCCGACCAGCGCCGGCCGTTCTTGATGTTGATCTGATACATGCCGAGCCCTTCCGGCTGGTCGCCATTGGCGCCGCTGCCGGGCAGGGGGTCGCGGTTCATGTTGTCGGTCTGCGGCAGGCCGAGCTCGGTTGCTGCCTCGAAGAAATAGCGCTTCAGCGGATGCGCCTGCTCGCCGATCTCGCTGATCACCAGCGGACCGGCATCGGCGCGCGGATGGCCGAGGAAGTTTTCGCTGCGACGGAAATAGGGCAGCACATCGGACCAGCCCCAGTTGGTGTTGCCGAGTGCGCGCCAATCATCGTAATCGGCCGGCAGGCCGCGCATATAAACCGAGGCATTGATCGAGCTTGAACCGCCGACCACCTTGCCGCGCGGCCAGTAGATACGGCGGTTGTCGAGGGCGGCGACCGGCTCGGTCTCATAGGCCCAGTTCACACGGCGATCGAAGAAAGTCATGCCATAGCCGAGCGGCACCTTGATCCAGAAACGGTTGTCGCTGCCGCCGGCTTCCAGAACCAGGATCTTGTTGCGGCCATCGGCCGAAAGACGATCTGCAAGCACGCAGCCGGCGGAGCCGGCGCCGATGATGATATAATCGAACTGATCCATGATCCCAATCCGGGCAAGTACTCCAATCCGGCCCAAAGCCATTTGGGCGGGCCGGTGCGAGGCTGCGGCTGCCGATACCGACGCCCCCGGTTGCTAGACAAGAAAAACCGGTGCTTAGCCGCCATCTTGCCAGCGACGGGTATTAAGACCGTCCGGACTTTACCCCGATGTCGTAGGTGATCCGCTGAGCTAGCCCCGCATCTATGGGCGTATAGAGAGATTCTATTTTATGTCAATTATGTGACATGCAACTATGTGTCGCGTGCGGCACCCGGGCAGGCAAGTCCTGGCCAGGTAATCAAGGCCGCCAATCATGGTGCAAGATGACGCTCTCTCCTTTGATGGCCCTGCTGGTCCTGTCGGCGGCCCTGATGCATGCCGGCTGGAATGTGATGGCCAAGACCGCCGGCGACAAACTGCTCAATATCGGTCTGATTTCCGTGGGGCTGGGCGTGGTCGGCCTGGTTTTCACGCCCTTTGTCGACTTCCCGGACCGGGCCAGCTGGCATTTCCTGCTGGGCTCCCTGGTTGCCCATCTCGGCTATTATGTTTTTCTCTCGACCGGCTATCGCCATGGCGATCTCAGCCAAGTCTATCCGATCGCCCGCGGCATGGCGCCGCCTCTGGTCGCCTTCACTGCCTGGCTGCTGATCGGCGAGACCCTGACGCCGCTGCAGCTCACC
Organism: Terriglobales bacterium; assembly: GCA_035563795.1. Classification (GTDB taxonomy): domain Bacteria; phylum Pseudomonadota; class Alphaproteobacteria; order Dongiales; family Dongiaceae; genus Dongia_B. Next base: position 3,809 of record DATMUQ010000549.1, read on the forward strand.
GGCGTGCTGGCCACCTCCTTCGGCATTCTCAGCCTGGCCTTGGACAGGCCGCTGGAGCGCGCCCATAGCTGGCGGCCGATCCTGTTCGGCCTGCTCACCAGCCTCACCATCATGAGCTACACCTTGTTCGACGGGCAGGGGGTGCGCGTCGCCGGCGATCATTTCGGTTATATCGTCTGGCTGTTCGTGCTGGATGTGCCGCTGGTGCTCGCCTATTGCCTGTGGCGGCGGCCGGGGGCGCTCGGCTATTTCCGTCAGCGCTGGCGCTTCGGCTTGATCGGCGGCGTGCTGTCAGGCGGCGCCTATGGCATTTCCATTTTCGCGATGTCGCAAGGCGGTCTCGCCAGCGTCTCGTCGCTGCGTGAAACCAGCGTGATCTTCGCGGCGGTGATGAGCTCGCTGCTGCTCAAGGAACGTTTCCGCCACCGCCGCTATGTCTCGGTGGTTCTGGTTGCCACCGGTGCGGTGCTGCTGCACTGAAAGCGGGCCACGTGATCGCAGCCGGCATCGCCGCAATGTAGCGGCAGCGACGCCCCTTCAGCTGTGCAAGACGCGCGGTTCCTTCAGCGCATATTTACCGCTGACCACCAGCCCGGCCATCGACAGCGATTTGCGCGAGCCCGGTTCGTTGACATTTTGCAGCACGACGTGCGGCGTCTCGTAGCGATCGGTATAGGCGTGGATCACGCGCCATTCCGGAAAACGATTGCGCGGCAGGAAATCGGAACTCTCAACCAGGACGGTGCCGATAGCAAAGGCCGGATCGTCATCATGGATGATGCGCGGATCGGCAGACTTGCGGCTAAAAAGCGACAGTTTCAAGACAACCACTCCCCAACGGCCGTCAGTGCGCTGCTTGCCCGAGATGGGGATCGCCTCCTAGCGATCCGTCGCCATTTTCAGCTTTACACAGGCGACGCAAGAGCTACAGCCGCATGTGATATTGCCAAGAAGCTATTAACAATTAGTTGCAGATATACAGCATTTTAGCTGCATTCATTAATAGCGCCTCTGAGGGATCGGGAAGGGCAAACTGGCCCCATATCCTGCGATACGGCCAGGCCGAATAGGAAACGGGCCCGACCTGAGGCCGGGCCCGTCACAGCTCTAAATAAGCGGACCGATCAGGAGTCGAAACGCACCGACTTGATATGGTCGCCCTTCTTGATGGCATGCAGGGCCGGCAGGCCGTCGATTATCCGGCCGAACACTGTATGGACGCCGTCGAGATGGGGCTGGGGCTCCAGCACCAGGAAGAACTGCGAGCCGCCGGTGTCACGGCCGGCATGGGCCATGCTGAGCGAGCCCTCGAGATGCTCATGGGGATTGCCCTCGGTTTCGCAGGCGATGCGCCAGCCGGGGCCGCCCGTGCCGGTGCCCTGCGGGCAGCCGCCCTGGGCGACGAAACCGGGGATCACGCGATGGAAAGTGAGGTCGTCATAGAAGCCGTCGGTCGCCAGGGTGTAGAAATTGGCGACGGTATTGGGGGCCACATCGGGATAAAGCTCGATCACCAAATCGCCGGCATCGGTCGACATGACGCAGCGGGTCAATGTCTTGAGCTTGTCCGGGTCGATGTCATGAACTTTCACACTTCCACGCGCCATGTAATTTCTCCTCACCCATTGGCAGCTTGCCGCCGGCCGCGGCGGGGCCCCGGCAGCAGATTGATTGCCGGACACTAGAGCGCGAGGCCGCCGAGGGGAAGCAGAAATCGGGGCCTTTGCGCGACCTTTTGGCCGGTTGAAACCCGCCGGAAAGCTCAGCTTCCAGCCAGATGCTGGAACTCTGCCACCACCTGCCGGTAAAGGTCACGCTTGAAGGGCACGATGAGGTCGGGAACCGTCACGAAATCGACCCATTGCCAAGCCGAGAATTCCGCGTGCTTGGTGGCGATATCGATGTCCTTGTCGGTACCTTCGAAACGGAAGGCGAACCATTTCTGGCGCTGGCCGCGGAAGCGACCCTTCCAGATTTTCGGGACCAGGTCATGGGGCAGGTCATAGTCCAGCCAGCCGCGGCTTTCGCCTACCAGCTCGGCCTTGTTGGTCCCGATCTCTTCCTTCATCTCGCGCCAGGCGGCCTTCAACGGATCCTCATCGTCATCGATGCCGCCCTGCGGCATCTGCCAGGCCGGACCGGGATTGTCGATGCGCTGGGCGACGAAAACCTTGCCGTCCGGGCGAAACAGGGTAATGCCGACACAGGGGCGGTAGGGCAGGGCGGCGATCGCCGCTGCGCTCAGGACTTTGCTCATGGGACCTCGTCAGATTGGCTGG
>DATMUQ010000550.1:0-12922 GCA_035563795.1 Terriglobales bacterium
GGCGGCGCCGACATCACCATGCGCCGTCGCCGCGGCGCCTGTCGTCGTCTTGCTTCCTGCTGTTTTTCCGCTAGCGGCCTTGCGCTTGGGCGCAGCCGGTTTTTTTGCCGGTCGTCGAGCCATGATGATGATCCTCCTCAATCGCTGGTCGCGTTCCTGCCGCCAGCATCCTGACGCAGGCAGCTATCGCTTTAGGTGACAAAACCAGTCCGGTTGAATGACGGATAATAGCTAGTATCGGCCATTGGTCTCCACTCGCCAACGGTAAAACCAGCCAATGCGGCCATGCGCCCGCCGCATTGCCTCATTTCTCCGTGAGCCGATTCTGGTGCGCAGATCCAGCCCAGCGGGCCCAACGACGCCAGCTTATTACCGGACGTAACGATCAGCCGGCGAGTTCGCGTGAGCGCTTGGTGGCGGCAGCGATGGCCCGTGTCATCAGGGGTTGCAGGCCGTCCGGCGCCATCAGCACGGCAATTGCCTGCTCTGTCGTTCCCTTCGGGCTCATCACCGCCTTGCGCAGGGCTTCGGCCGATTCGCTCGATTGATAGGCGAGTTCACCGCTGCCGCAGACCGTGGAACGCGCGATCTGCATTGCCATCTCGGCCGGTAGGCCGGCTTGGCGCCCGGCTTCGGCCAGGCACTCGATCAGCAGGAAGACATAGGCCGGGCCGCCGCCCGAAACGGCGGTGACGGCATTGATCAGTTCTTCGTCATCGACCCAGGCGATCTCGCCCACGGCCGCGAGCAATCCAGCGCAGAGATCGAGCTGCGCGTCGCTGACACCAGGCTGGCGCACAATGACACTGACCCCACGGCCAACCGCAGCCGGGGTATTTGGCATTGCCCGCACGATCGTCGCATTTCCGATCTGCTGGCGCAGATAGGCCAGCGTCTTGCCCGCAGCGATCGAGAGGAACAGCGTATCCGGTTTGGCGAAGCGCCGGTAATCCGGCAGCGCCTCATCCATGAATTGCGGCTTGATGGCCAGAAGTACGATGGCCGGCTGGAAACCCGCCGGCAGATCGCCTGGCTTGGTCACGATGGTGACACCAGCCTCGATCACGTCATCGAGATCGCGGGGGCTGGGATCGACCACATAGAGCTGCTTGCCGGGAACGCCCCGGGCGAGCCAGCCGCGCAGCATGGCGCCACCCATCTTGCCGCAACCCAGCAACAACATCGAACCCGGCAGGCGCAGGGAAGGTGTCTTCCCGCCCTGCGGCTGCGCATTCGTCCCAGTCATGACGCCTCAAGCTTCGCCGACAGTCTCCAAGAGCGCTGCTTCCAGCGCTTCCTGCGGTTTCTTACCGCCCCAGACGACGAATTGGAAGGCAGGATAGAAGCGTTCGCATTCGCTCAGGGCCGCTTCCACCAGATCTTCGAGCTGCTCAACCGCGATACCCGGCGTGCCGCGCAGCAGGATGGTATGGCGGAACATCGGCGCCATCTCTTCCGAGCAGAGATCGAAATGGCCCAGCCAGAGCCGTTCATTGACCAAAGCCAGCAGGTCAGTCACATCGCGGCGCCGGTTCGGCGAAATCCGCATGTCGAACAGGCAGGAGTAGTACATCGCCCCCAGGTCTTCCTGCCAGACGAAGAACATACGGTAGTCGCACCATTGACCCGTGAATTCGACAATCATCTCCTGATCGGTCGAGCGGTCATAACGCCATTCGTTGGCGTTAACCAATTCTTCCATGACATCAAGGGGATTGATTTCCGCGCGGGTCGACTCGGCTGGGAGTAATGCCATTGCAGCGCCCTCCATGGTCGGCCCCTGGGCGCCCCGACTCGGTGGGGTCAGGCCCCAGGATTTTGATGATGAATCAAAGAACCCCACCACATTTAGAGTCTCAGATTTGCGACTCCGGTGCAAGGGCTCTTTTAAGAAGTTTTAATTGAGCGGCCGGTTCCAACCGATCGCCGGAGATTGCCGGGGTCAGCCGCTCTGCTTTTCGGCCAAAGCGGTCAATCGCGCTTCCAGCTCGACAACCCGCTTTTCCAGGCGGATCTGCTCTTCGCGGGCGGCCTGGGCAACCGCCTTGATCGCCTCGAATTCATCACGGCTGACCAGGTTCATGCGTCCGACAATGCGCTCCAGCTGCTGCTGCAGCCGCTGTTCAACTTCCTGACGCACCCCGCTCAGGGAACCGATGGCGCCGGTCGCCACCTTGGCGAGATCGTCGAGCAAGCGGTTATCGGTCTGCATTTCTTGAACTCCTGCAACATCTGGCGGCACGACATCCCAGCGGGACGGTAACTTGCCGCCGTTTCGGCTCTCCCCTATATAACGAAGCTCTTGAGCTTAATGAACCCCCGCTTCACAGGCTCCTTAATTCAACGACAACTGGCGCGACGGGATCTTCCATGGCTGCCGATCAGACCGGCTACTTCGTCTTTCCGAATTTCGATCCCGTTGCACTTCATCTCGGGCCGATCGATATCCGCTGGTACGCCCTCTCCTATATCGCCGGCATCCTGCTCGGTTGGTGGTACTGCCTGCAGCTGATCAAGCTGCCGCCCCAGCGCATCAAGCGCGAACAATTCGACGATCTCATCACCTGGGTCGTGGTCGGCATCATCGTCGGAGGTCGTCTTGGCCAGGTGTTGCTTTGGGCGCCGGGTTACTACTTCACCCATCCGCTGGAGATCGTGCAGGTCTGGAAGGGCGGCATGGCTTTCCATGGCGGCCTGATCGGCGTGATCCTCGCCATGTTGCTCTACGGTCGCAGCCAGAAGCTCGGTTTCTTCACCGTGGCGGATGTGGTCGCCTGCGGCACGCCGATCGGCCTGTGCCTCGGCCGCCTCGCCAATTTCATCAATGGCGAACTCTGGGGTCGTGTCACCGATGTACCCTGGGCGGTGATCTTCCCCAATCCGGCAGCCGGCGGTTTGCCGCGCCATCCGAGCCAGCTCTATGAGGCCGGTCTCGAAGGTCTGGCGCTTTTCATCCTCATGCATGTCTGCTCGCGGTCGCAACGGATCCGCGAAGCCACCGGCACGCTGAGCGGCATCTTCCTGATCGGCTATGGTTTCGCCCGCAGCTTCAGCGAATTCTTCCGCGAACCGGAGGTCAATCTCGGCGCCAATGCGGTGACCACCTGGGGCCAGATTCTCTGCATCCCGATGATTATCTTCGGCATCTATCTGGTGCTACGTGGCCGGAAGCTTGCGGCCAAGCCGCGCGAAGTGCAGTCTTAAGCGGCGCAGGCACGAGGCCGCGCGAGCGATGGGCAGCGGACAGCAAAGCGGCATAGAGACGCGGATCGCCAAACAGATCCGTGCCCAGGGCGCCGTTACCGTCGCCGATTTCATGCGCCTCGCTTTGTCGGCACGCGAGCTCGGCTATTACAGCAGCCGCGATCCGCTCGGTGCTGCCGGCGATTTTACCACCGCACCGGAAATCAGCCAGATGTTCGGCGAGATGATCGGCCTCTGGTGCGTCGATACCTGGCAGCGGCTCGGCGCGCCGCAGGCGATCAATCTCGTCGAGCTCGGACCCGGGCGCGGCACTTTGATGGCAGATGCCCTGCGCGCGGCGAAACTGGCGCCGGATTTCCTGGCCGCCATCCGCTTGCATCTCGTGGAAATCAGCGCACCTTTGCGTGAACGCCAGGCGGACAACCTGCAAGCCTTTCAGCCGCAGTGGCATGACAGCATCGAGACCCTGCCGGCCGGCCCCCTGCTGGTCGTTGCCAACGAATTCTTCGACGCGCTGCCGATCCATCAATTCACCATGACCGAAAGCGGCTGGCGCGAACGCGGTGTCACGCTCGGCGATGACGATCGCTTCGCCTGGACCTTGCTGCCACCGGGGCCGCAGCTTGCTTTGCTGCCGTCATCCTTGCGTGCGGCCCCCCTGGGCGCGATCGCCGAATGTTCGCCGGCCTCGCAGCGCATTCTCGGCATCCTGGCGCAGCACTGCCTGCAATCGGCGGGCGCCGCCCTGTTCATCGATTACGGCCCGGCGGCCAGCGGCTTCGGTGACACCTTCCAGGCGCTGAAGGCGCATCGTTATCACGATCCCCTGCAGGATGTCGGTGACGTCGATCTCACGGCCCATGTCGACTTGCCGCATCTTGCACGGTTGGCGCAGGAGGCGGGATGCGGCAGCTTCGGCCCGGTTGGCCAGGGCGATTTCCTCAGGGCGCTCGGCATTGAGACGCGGGCGGCGATGCTGTCGCGCCATCAAGATCATGTGACGCAGCAAGAAATCCAGACGGCGCTGCATCGCTTGATCGATGCGGCGCAAATGGGCACTCTGTTCAAAGTCGTGGCGATCACATCGCCGGGTATCACTGAATTGGCAGGATTTGCATGATCGAGGCAGCGGAGCTGAGCGGCTTGACGAATATTCGCCACGGTTTCATGACCCGTGGCGGCGGTGTCAGCGCGGGCATCTACGCCACGCTCAATTGCGGCATCGGCTCGTGGGATGCGACGGATGCCGTGCTGGAAAATCGCGGCCGGGCGGTGGCGAAGATCGGCATGGCGCCGGCGTCACTGGTGACGGCCTATCAGGTGCACAGTGCCAAGGCCGTGGTGGTCGAGCAGCCCTGGGCGCGGGATGCGGCGCCGCAGGTTGATGGCATGGTGACGGCAAAGCCCGGCGTGACACTCGGCATCCTGACGGCGGATTGCGCGCCGGTGCTGTTTGCCGATGAAAAGGCGGGTGTGATCGGCGCCGCCCATGCCGGCTGGAAAGGGGCCATCACCGGCGTCCTGCAGGCGACAGTCGAAAAGATGGTTGAGAACGGCGCCAAAGCGGGACGCATCCGGGCGGCGATCGGTCCTTGCATCGGCCAGATGTCTTATGAAGTGGGAGCGGAATTTCCCGCACCGTTTCTGGCGCAGGACCCCGCCCATGCGCGCTATTTCATCCCCTCGATCCGCGACCAGCGCTACATGTTCGATCTTGGCGGTTATGTGCGCGACCAATTGCGCAGCATGGGCTTGGCCGGCGTCGAGTTGCTGGGCCGCGATACCTGCGCCGAGGAAGAGCAGTTCTTCTCCTATCGCCGCACCACCTTGCGGCAGGAGCCCGATTACGGCCGGCAGATTTCGCTGATCGGCCTCAGTGGCTGAGCCATCTGACGTTTCTCGCCCAGCGAGCGGTTTCCCGCTTTAGAGCGGCAGGCGCATACTCGCCCGCAGGCCGCCCAGCGGCGACTCCCGCAAGACCAGATCACCGCCATGGCTGCGCAGGATATCGCGGGCGATGGTGAGGCCAAGGCCGGTTCCGCCGGTTTCCGCATTGCGCGACTCTTCCAGCCGGAAGAAGGGCTTGAACACATCCTCGCGACGCTCGGGCGGCACGCCGGGTCCATCGTCATCGACAAAGATATCGACGCCGCTATGGCTCTTCTTCAGGCTGAGGCGCTGATGCCGGGCATAGCGGTGGGCATTGCCGATGATATTGGCCAAAGCCCGCCGGAAGGCATCGCGCCGCAGCGGCAGGATGATCTGATCCTCGGCGACATCGACCTCGATCTGCGCGCCCTCGCGGCGGGCATTGGCGACGGTCTCGTCGATGATGCCGATGAGATCGGTGGGAAAGGATTGCTCGGTGCCTTCGCCACGGGCGAAGGCCAGGTAGGCGCCGATCATCCGCTCCATATCGATGACGTCATTCTTGAGCTCGGCGATCTCAGGGGCATCCCCCATCATCGCGAGCTGCAATTTCATGCGGGTGAGAGGGGTACGAAGATCGTGGCTGACGCCGGCCAGCATCTCGGTGCGCTGGGCGATCTGTCGGCGGATGCGATCGCGCATCAAGTTGAAGGCGCGGCCGGCCAGCTCTACCTCTACCGCGCCGCCGGGCCGGAAGTCCTCGACATCGCGGCCCTTACCGAAATCATCCGCTGCCTGGGCAAGGTGCTTGATCGGCTCCACCTGGCCGCGCATGAATTGCGTGGCGATGGTGAGGAGTGCAATCGAGGTGCCGACCATCCACAGGAAGAAGACATAGGTCGTGGAGCTGAACAGCCGGTGGCGGTTGACCAAGACATGCAGAACGCCGCCCGCGAGCTGCACATGAATCTCGACATATTTTTCCAGCGAGCGGCTGTCGATCAGGAATGGAAGATTCATACGATCACGCAAGGCGCTGGCGAGCTGACGGTCAACCAGGTTCTGGCGCATGATGGTGGGGTCGTTCGGCAGGATCTCGCCGGCATTATAGGTCAGCCCCAGCTTCATGCTGTTGGCGGCGATGCCGATCAGGTCGATATCCGGGTCTGCCCCCGCCTGTTGCAGATTGTTCGAATGCGGCAGCAGCGTGATCGTTGCGGCGACGTCGCCGGCAACGGCCTGGGCGAGGCGCCGGGTGACGGTGTCCCAATGGCTGTCATAGAAAACCCAGGCGGAAACCACCTGCAGCAGGACCAGCGGCGTTACGATGATCAGGATCGACCGGCCAAGCAATGAGCGCGGCAGGATGCGCTCAAGGTTGTAGATCGTTTCGCTGATATATTCGCTCATCCGCCGATACCTGAATTAATCGGGCTGCAACACGTAGCCGCGGCCGCGCACGGTTTGCAGATAGCGCGGAAATTTCGGATCGTCTTCGATCTTCTTGCGCAATCGTGTCATTTGAATGTCGATCATCCGGCTGGCGCCCATACCGCCGCCGATTCCAGACAGTTCCTCGCGGCTAATCGGCGTGCCCGGTTGCTCGGCCAGTTTGGCCAGCAGATCGGTTTCCGATTCGGTCAAATAGATCTGCGATCCACTCTTTGTCAGGCGCCGGCGCTCGAGGTCGAAGACGAAGGCACCGAACTTGACATGACGAGTAAGGCTCTTCGCCGGCGCCAGGGGCTGCGCCCGCTTGAGGATCGATTGGATCCGTAGCACCAGTTCACGCGGTTCGAACGGCTTTGCCAGATAGTCATCGGCGCCGACCGACAGGCCCTTGATGCGATCTTCGGATTCGCCCATGGCCGTCAACAGCAGGATCGGCACATGGCTGTCCTGGCGCAGATGCTCGGTCAGCTGCAGCCCGCTTTCGCCCGGCATCATGATGTCGAGCACCAGCAAATCGAAAGTGACGCTGGTAAGCTTGGTACGAGCCTCCGTGGCATCGATGGCCGTGGTGACGCGGAATCCCTGGTCGGTGAGATAGCGACCCAGGAGGTCGCGCAGCCGTCGGTCGTCGTCGACCACCAGAACATGGGGCGGGGCGGGGGTCTCGACGCTGGGTTGCTGTTCCTGTTCACTCATCTCGGTTCAACGGTCTTTGCCATGTCCCGCTTCAGCGGACACCGCTGGCGCGGAATTTGGCCCGGTCGGCTTCATTGATCATGCCCAGCATGACCTTGCGGAAGCCGTCTACCGCCTCGGCCCCGGCCGCCTTATAGGCGCGCGCAACCAAAGCGCGCTGCTCCTCGGTCAGCTTGCGTTCGAGATCGGCGCCCAGCTCCGTCAAGCTCAACAAACGCTGGCGGCGGTCGATGGTGCCGGGACGCTGGACGATGAAGCCCTGGCGCACCAATTGCCCGAGGACCCGGCTCAGGCTCTGCTTGGTGATCTTCAGGATGTCCAGGAGATCGGAGACGGTCATGCCGGGATTACGGCCGACGAAATAGATGACCCGGTGATGGGCCCGGCCGAAACCGTATTGGGCCAGGGTCTGGTCGGCCTTGGCGGTAAAGTCCCGATAGGCGAAAAACAGCAGCTCGATACCCTGGCGGAGATCGTCTTCCCGAAGGAATAGCGGATTCGCAGGTGATTTTATGTCAGCCATGTTGACTTATTTTTCCGAATGTTTTAAATCTGGGGTCCATTAAGATCACTTTATAACCCTATACCCATCCCCGGTTTGGAGTAATCCCTGATGAGCATCCTGCCTTTTGACGATCGCGACGGCTCCCTTTGGTTTGACGGCAAGCTGGTGCCGTGGCGCGACGCCAAGATTCACGTCCTCACCCACGGTCTGCATTATGCCTCTTGTGTGTTCGAAGGCGAGCGCGCTTATGACGGCAAGATCTTCAAGTCGCATGAGCACAGCATCCGCCTGCACAAGTCGGCGGAGATCCTCGGCTTCAAGATCCCCTATAGCGTCGAAGAGCTCGACAAGGCCAAGGACGAGCTGGTCGCCAAGATGGGCTTCAAGAACAGCTATGTCCGCGCCGTCGCCTGGCGCGGCAGCGAGATGATGGGCGTCTCGGCGCAGCAGAACACCATCCACGTGGCGATCGCCACCTGGGAGTGGCCATCTTATTTCTCGCCGGAACTGCTGGAGAAGGGCATCCGCCTGAAATGGGCGAAGTACCGCCGCCCGGCGCCGGATACGGCCCCGACCTCTTCCAAGGCTGCCGGTCTCTATATGATCTGCACCATCTCGAAGCATGAAGCCGAAGGCGAAGGCTTCCAGGACGCCATGATGCTGGATTATCGCGGCCAGCTCGCCGAGGCGACCGGCGCCAATGTCTTCCTGGTGCAGAACGGCGAATTGCATACGCCGACGCCGGACTGCTTCCTCAACGGCCTCACCCGCCAGACGGTGATGGAGCTCGCCAAGCGCCGCCAGATCAAGGTGGTCGAACGCGCCATCATGCCGAATGAGCTCGCCAAGACCGATGAAGTCTTCCTGGTCGGCACCGCCGCGGAAGTGACCCCGGTCGGCCAGATCGGCGAGTACAATTTCAAGGTCGGCCCGGTGACCAAGCAGCTGCGCGAGGATTACCTCAAGGAAGTCCGCGCCCATGTGAAGAGCGCCGCCGCGGAATAACGCTTCCGCCTATTGGCGTAAAAACGAACGCCCCGCTTCGAGCTTCGGAGCGGGGCGTTTTGTTTTCATGTGAGATCAGCTCTTGCGGATCAGCTCTTCCGTTGGGCAGCTTGGCGCTGCGCGACCTTGGCCAAGGCGGCGAAATCCTGCTCGCCATCGCCGACGGCGACCGCCGAGAGCAAGTGATCGCGCACCAGGCTTGCCATCGGCAGCGGCACATTGGCCTGCTCGCCGGCGGCGATGGCGAGGCGCAGATCCTTGAGGCCGAGATGCAGCTTGAAAGCGGCCGGCTCATAGCGATCGGCGGCGATCAGCCCGCCATAGCCCTTATAGACCGGCGAGGCGAAGAGCGTGTTGGTGAGGAGATCGAGGAGATCCGCCGCCGGCACGCCGTAACCGGCGGCCAGGGCCGACGCTTCGGCCATGGCCTCGATGGCGGCACCGATCATGAAATTGCCGGCGAGCTTCACGGCATTGGCGCGCCGCGGTTCCTCACCCATGCGCCAGGTCTTCTGGCCGATGAGATCGAAGAGCGGCTGCACCCGGTCGAGGAGGGCGGCCGGGCCTGCGGTGACGATATTGAGCTTGGCCGCGGCCGCGGCATCGGGGCGGCCGAAAACCGGCGCCGCCACATAGCCCTGGCCGAGCTTGCCATGCAATTCGGTCAGTTCCTCGGCAAGTGCTACTGAGATCGTCGCCAGATTCACATGCAGCAGGGTCTGCGGTGCCGCCGCCAGGGCGCCGCTGTCGATCAGCAGGCTGCGCAGCGCCTTGTCATCCGCCAAGATGGAGAAGGCCACCTCGGCACCCAGCGCCTCCTTCAGGTTGGCGGCGACCTTGGCGCCGGCGGCAGCCAGTTCCTGCGCCGGGCCGGGCGAGCGGTTCCAGACCGTCACGCTGTGGCCACCTTTGATCAGATTGGTGGCAATGGCCTTGCCCATATTGCCGAGACCGATGAATCCGATATTCATGGCGAAACTCCTTGTTTGCGGGGGCTGCCGCGCCGGCAGAATCCCGGCGCGGCAGAAACGCGGAGGCGTCAGGCTTTCTCTGCGCTGCGTCGGCGCGAGCGCGCCCAGAGATTGAGGCCTTCGACCAGGGCCGAGAAGGCGATCGAGAAGTAGAGATAGCCCTTCGGGATATGGAAATGCAGGCCTTCACCCAGAAGGGCGACGCCGACCAGCAGCAGGAAAGCCAAGCACAACATCTTGACCGAGGGATGACGGTCGACGAAATCGCCCACTGGGCCGGCGGCAAAGATCATCACGATCATGGCGGCAATGACGGCGGCGACCATGACCGGCAGGTGATTGGTCATGCCGACGGCGGTGATGACGCTGTCGAGCGAGAAGACGATATCGAGGATGGCGATCTGCACCACCGCCGCGCCGAGACCGAGATAGCTCTTGGCAGCGTGGTCGGCTTCTTCCTCGCCGTCGATATTGTGATGGATCTCGGTCGTCGCCTTGGCCAGCAGAAAGAGGCCGCCGCCGAGCAGGATCAGGTCGCGCCAGGAGAGGGCGAATTCACCGCCGATGAGATCCCAGTTCAGGCTGAAGATCGGCGTCGTCAGGCTGGCGATCCAGGAGATCGAGGCCAACAGGGCAAGACGCGTCAGCAGAGCAAGGGCAAGGCCGGCACGGCGTGCCAGCATGCGCCGTTCCGGCTTCACCCGGCCGGCAACGATCTGCACGAAGAGCAGATTGTCGATACCGAGGACGATTTCGAGAACAGCGAGGGTGAGGAAGCTGAGAATGACTGTGGGATCGGTCAGGAGATCGATCATGGCGGGTCCGTTCGGGCCTTGTCCGTTGAAAGATCAACAGATGAGGGTGGCCGCCGCGAAAATCAACCGCAACGGGATGAATTCCGACAGCCTGGAGACAGGAAAGGCGGATGAATGGTTAATGCAGGCGTGACGGCAGGATGCCGCGCAGAAAGCGCCTATTTGTTCCAGCGCTTGGCTGCCGCATCATCGCTGCCCTTGGCTTCGACCCATTGGCTGCCCTCTGGCCCGTCTTCCAGTTTCCAGAAGGGCGCCTTGGTCTTCAGCCAATCGATCAAAAAGGCGCAGGAGTCGAGCGCGGCCTGGCGATGGGCGGAGGCGGTGGCGACCAGGACGATGCGGTCGCCCGGCAGCAGGCGGCCATAGCGATGGATGATCAGGCATTCCTGCAGCGGCCAGCGCTGCCGCGCTTCGGCCTCGATGGCGGCAAGCTGCTTCTCGGTCATGCCCGGATAGTGCTCCAGGGTCATGGCGCCGACCTTGTCGCCTGCTGCTCCGGCGGGCGCCATATCGCGCACCAGGCCGAGGAAACTGGCGACACCGCCGATCGCGTGATTGCCCTGGCTCAGACGATCGAGTTCGGCGCCGATATCGAAATCTTCCTGCTGGACGCGGATCATCGCAGATGCCTCAGCCGCCGGTCACCGGCGGAAACAGCGCCACCTCGTCACCCAGTTTGATCGGGTGATCGGCGTCGACATATTCCTGGTTGACGGCGGTCTTGACCACGGCACGGGTCTTCAGCGCTTCCGCATAATTGGGGCCACGTGCGGCCAGCCAGTCGAGCAGACCGCCGACGGTGGTCACCTCAGCGGGGGGCGCCACGTCTTCTTGGGCGAAGCCGACCTTGGCGCGGATCCAGGCGAAATACAGTATTTTCATGGCCTCATCTCTACTCCCGGAACCGCCGCTCTCCAAGCCGGAAAACACGCGCGAAAATACCCTGGCGCCGCTCGGGGATTTGGCTATCTTGCGCTTCCTATCGAGGGAGGATGTGATGTCTGTGACGATTTACCACAACCCCAATTGCAGCACCTCGCGCAAGGTCCTGGGCTGGCTCACCGAAAAGGGCATCGAGCCGGAGATCGTGCAATATCTGAAGACACCGCCCAGCGCCGCCGAGCTGAAGCGCATCCTGAAGCTGATGGGCGGGGCCAAGGCCGCCGACATCCTGCGCCGCAAGGGCGATGCCTATGAGGCTTTAGGCGATGTCGCCAAACTGAAGAATGACGAGCTGATCGCGGCGATGGTCGAGGAGCCGGTACTGATCGAGCGCCCCATCGTCGTCACCGACAAGGCGGCTGTCTTGTGCCGCCCACCGGAAAAGGTCTGGGACGTGGTGAAGGCATGACCGGCTTTAATCTGCCACCTGCAACTGGCTCCAGTTGACCGAAACGATGCCGATCGTGGCCGTGCGTCGCGCTGACCATCGCTTTTCAGGGTTAGGGACCTCAAAGTAGGTCTATTTTAAACGCTCTGTCAGGGCACCACACCTCTGGAGAGCATTGGGATCACCACACCCATGGGCTATTGCCTGAACTGCCACAAGCAAGCCGGCTTTCTGGTTTGTATTCTTTACTGCTTTCGACAGGTTTTCCATCGCACCGATAGCGGTTTCGCGATCAAAAATTCGCACAATGAAGTCGCTGGCTAGGAGGCACAGTTCTTCATTCTCGTAGTCAGAATAGTTTCGGCAAATCGTGCCTAAGACCCTTTGCGCCTGATCTTCTGACAGCGCGTCCCTGGAGGTGTACAGCTCATACAAAAATAACCCTGCATTTTTCGTTTGATAATGAACAGGGTCCGACAATACCTCGATTGCGAAATCGCAATACTCCTCAGGCACCGACGAATACTCTAATAAATCCTCGAAAAACATCCGCGAAGCCTGATCGTACTCCCTTGCCACGCTTTTCTTTCCACGAGCGTCTTCCAGCCGTTGTCGAATCTGGTCCAGCGACAAATTTTCTCTCCAGCGAAATCAGAAGCCGCCGACCGAATCACTCCTCAGCGGATATCGCGCTTGTCGCCGGCCTGCAGGCAGAGATACTGCCAGGCGATGGTGGCGGCGGCGAGGGCCGTCACCTCGGCGTGGTCATAGATCGGCGCCACTTCGACCACATCCATGCCAACGAAATTGATGCCGCTGAGCTCGCGCAGGATGGCGAGGATCTGCCAGGTCTGCGCGCCGCCGATTTCCGGCGTGCCGGTGCCGGGCGCCTGCGACGGATCGATGCAATCGATATCGAAGCTGAGATAGGTCTTCTGCTGGGTGCCGACCTTGGCTTTGATGCGGCGTGCGATCTCTTCCGGCGCGATGCGGTGCATGTCGGGACCGGAGATGATCTCGACACCCTTGGCTGTCGTCCAGTCATGCACGGTCTTCTGCACCGGCGAGCGGATGC
>DATMUQ010000551.1:0-3431 GCA_035563795.1 Terriglobales bacterium
TGGCCGTCGGATGTGGGCCTCCTGCTCGCCGGCACTTTGACAAAAGACCGGCTGACAGCATGCAGGCGCCACCAGGCCAGGCCGAGATAGGAAAGCGCGAGGCCGCCGAGGCAGACAAAGGCCGGCGCCGAATTGGCGACCGGGGCTCCGCGCGCGGCCTGGTCAAAGAGGATCTGCATGTACCAGCGCAGCGGCAGGATCATGCCCCAATGCTGGGCGAAAGACAGCATGCCGATAATCGGAAAACCGACACCGGCATAGCCGAAAGCGGGCGACACCATGATGCCGGTCAGGCTGAGACCCAGCGCCAGATTGCGCACCAGCAACACCAGCAAAGCGGCAAGCCCCTGATAGGCACCGATCAGCAGGCAGGCGGAGACCGTCATCATCGCTGCATCGCCCCGGAAGGGAATTCGGTAGGCGGCATGGATGATCAGCAGCTCGACCACCATTTGCAGGATGAAGATGGCGAAAAGCGGCACCAGCTTGCCGGCGAGTGCGACAAAGGGCCTGCCATCTGCGCAACGCAGCCAGGACCGCCCGCGGCGACGCGAGAACTCCGATCCCACCGCATAGCAGGTGGAGATCGCCACCACCACATGCAGCACCATCGGCAGTAGCGCCCGCAGCAGGAATTGGGCGTAGTTGAAGGCAGGATTGGTCAGCACATATTGCTCGACCACCAGGGAGCCGATGGTGGCCGGCGCCTTGGGCAGTTCCGGCGCCAGGGCCGCAATCCCGCCATTGATGGCATCGGTGAGCGCCTTGGCGGCGGCGTTGCCGGGCGTAAGGAACTGGGTGTTGTAGAAAAGCGAGATCTGCGGTCGCCGGCCGGCCAGCAAATCCTCTTCGAACCGGGCCGGGATATAGACCGCAGCGATCGCCTTCCCCCCACGGATTGCCGCCATGGCGGCGGAGAGGTCATCGGTCCTTTGGCTGAGCGAGCCGCCAGGCGCCGCGTCGATCGCCGAAACCAGCACCTGCGAGCTTGCCGTGTGATCGGCATCGACAACGACCGTGTTCAGGCCCCGGATCACCGCGCTGCTGAAGGTGAGACCGAGGATGGCAAAGGCGATCAGCGGCACGCCGACCATCAGAAAGAGCGCGACCCGGTCCTTGACGATCCAGCGCAGCTCGCGGATCGCGACGAGAAGAAAGCCGGGTGATGCCGGCACCCTCATTGCACGGCGTCCGACCAGTCGGCATAGGCGCTCATGCCCGGGCGCAATTCCGGGATCTTCTCCACCGGATAGGCCCGGATCGCGAAGGTCCGGAGGTCAAAGTCGCCGGTGGCACGGGTCGCCCGCCAGCCGGCATATTCACCCTTGCTGGCGATCAGCTTGATTTCGGCTTGCACCTGGCGGTCGCCGAGCGCCGGGATGCGCACCATGATGTGATCGCCGAGCTTCACATGCTTGATGAGGTCCTCGCGCAGGTCAAAGCGCAGCCAGACATCATTCATGTCGACCAAGGACATCAGCGGAATCCCCGGGCCGACCACCTCGCCTTCCTCGATGTTGATCTCATAGACCTGGGTGTCGCCCGGTGCCGTCACCACCAGCTGATCGACCAAGGATTGCAGGGTTTTGACCGCAGCATCGGCCTGCACCACCTTGGCCTCGGCCATCTTCACCTCTTCCGGCGTGAAGCCCGCGACAGCTTCCTGATAGGCGAGCTTGGCCTGGTCGTAGCTGCGCTGGGCCACGCGCAGGGCATCGGTCGCCTCGTCAAGCTTCTGTTGCGAGGCATTCTGGTTGGCAGCGAGACTGGCGTAGCGATCATAGGTCTGCTGCGCCAGGGCGACATCGGCAGCTGCGCGGTCGATTCCCGCCTTGCGGACGGCAATGGTCTCGGCACGGGTGCCGGCATGGATGCGAGCGAGTTCCGCTTCCGCCAGTGCCTCTCCGGCCTTCGCCTCCTCAAGCTTCGCCAGCAGTTCCGGATTGTCGATCTGCAGCAGCTTTTGCCCTGCAGCCACCATCTGCCCGCGCTCGACCAGCAATTTTGCCAGCCGGCCATCGACACGGGCCGCCATGTCGATCCGGGTGCTGTCAGCCTCGCCCTGGATCATCAGAGGAACCGGGCGCGTCAGGTACCAGGCAGAGAGGATGACAATGCCGGCGACAATGGCAGCAAGGACCAGTGCCGGAATGGAACTGGGACGATGCCGCGGGTTTGGCGGAGCCGGCTGTGCCACCTGACCTGGAGGCGCCGCGGGAGCGGATTGATCCGGCAGCGGCATTTGGTCGACTGGAGCACCGGTGCCGTTCTCGCTCATTGACCCCCGCATTGCGGACTGCACCCAGACCGCGAAATTGCCCTTCGATGGTCGACGGATGATGCCTCAGCTCTTACCGGCTGACGAGACATATTCAGCAACAGGAAGTTGACGCACCGGCGCCATCTCACCGCAAGCGTCACCGCGGCAGATTGAAAAAGGCGCGGATGCGGCTGAGCAACTGGCCCGGCGAGCTGTTATGCGGATTGACCCCGGCGGCAACGGCCCGGGCGATCAGTTCCTGTCCGCGGCGCGCCGAGGCCTCGAAGGCGGAGACCAGTTCCGGTCGGGTGGTGAGCAAGGGAGCGAGATCCTCCTTGCGCAGCTCATAGACGATGCAGGGCGTCAGCGCCGTCACCGTGGCGGCATGCGGAGCCCCGGTCAGCATGCCGATCTCGCCGATATAATCGCCGGGACCGATCCTGCCGAGGTAATGCTTGCGCTCCGGCGTCTCCCGCGTCACTTCCAGCACGCCGGAGGCGATGATGAAGAGCGAGGCCTCGGTCGCCCCCTGGGCAAAGACGATATGCTGCGCCTCGAGCACATGCCGGATGAGATGGCCGGCGAGCTTGTGCCGGCAATCGCGCGGCACGCCATGGAACAGCGAGAGTTCATCGATCAAGCGCTCAGGGGAATGAAGATCCAGTGACTCGCTTTCATCCGGTGACTCCAGGCTGCCGGCGACATCCGCGGCCCCGTTCCCACCATCCACATGATGCGGCCGCATCGGCTTGATCCCGGCGAAGCGGAACTGCCGCGCAATCTCCTTCAGGAGCGAGCTGCGGGCGCCCCACAGAAGATCGCTGGAGCTGACGGAGAAAGCCACTTCGTATTTGTTGCTCTTTCTGCCCAGCCGCACCAGCGCCACCGAGGGTGCGGGATCGCGGAGAACGGCGGGGCATAGCAGAAGCGCACGCTTGATAAGATCCGTGACATTGCCCGGCGAGACATGCGGGGTCACCGATATCGTCACCGCATCGCCCCGTCGCGTCGTCGGATAGCTGCGGTTGATCAGGCGCGATTTCGAAACGACACTATGCGGGACCACGGCGATATCGTTGCCATCGGTGCGAATGCGGATCGCCCGCCAGTTGATCTCGACGATCTCGCCTTCCAGCCCGCCTTCGATCCAGACCCGATCACCGACCGAGAT
>DATMUQ010000552.1:0-4101 GCA_035563795.1 Terriglobales bacterium
TATTACGCCACCTATGGCAGCGGCCAGCCTCTATTGCTGCTGCATGGTCCCCTGGGCAATGCCGATTACTGGGGCAATCAGGTGCAGGATTTTGCCCAGCATTACCAGGTGATTGTCCTCGACAGCCGCGGCCACGGGCGCAGCACCCGCGATGCCAAGCTCTATTCATATCACCTGCTGGCCGATGATGTGCTGGCGCTGCTGGATCTCTTGCGGATCGACCGGGTGTCGATCGTCGGCTGGAGCGATGGCGGCAATATCGCGTTGCAGCTCGCCATCACGCATCCGGAACGCCTGAGCAAGGTGTTTCTGTTCGATGCTAACTTCAATCCGTCGGGGTTGCGCAATGATGTCGATGAGAGCGATACCTTCAGTCGCTATGTCGATCTTGCGGGGCAGGATTATCAGCGCCTGTCCTCGACACCGAAAGATTACGACCTGTTTTTCCGCGTCATCAATCTGCTCTGGGGTGCGGAGCCGGATTTCGCACCGGCGCAACTGGGCAAGATCAAAACGCCGGTGATGATTGCCGCCGGCGAATATGATGAGGTCATCAAGCACGAGCATACGGAGGAGCTGAAACGGCTGATTCCCAATGCAAAGCTGACCATCCTGCCCAAAGCCAGCTTCTTTGCCATGTGGCAGCAACCGATGGCCTTCAACAAGGCTGTGCTCAATTTCATGGCCGCACGCCAATAACCGATATCAGACTGTACCAGGATCAATGGAAGTCGCGACTGCGCAGCGGAATGCGCTTCTTGGCCTCGCGGTGATCATCGCTGGGGTGGGCCATGTAATCGCTGTGGCTGAGAATGCCGGCGAAATTGCCCGGCTTGCCGCCGACCTTTTCCTGGAGATGATCGAGCAGGGAGCTGAAGTCGTATAATTCCTCGGCGACGACATGCACCACCTCGCGCGGCTTCTTGCCTTCGCGTTGCAGCTTGCCGCGGCAACCGACCATCTTCGCCCCCATGACGATGCCGCGATATTTCTCGAAGACATGCGGCCAGAGGATGAGATTGACGATGCCATGCTCGTCTTCCAGGGTCATGAAGACCGTGCCCTTGCTGCTGCCGGGGCGCTGGCGCACGAGAACGAGACCGGAGACGACCAGCTTCCGGCCGGCGTTTTCATGATCGATATCCTCGGTGGATTTGATACCACGCAGGATCAGCTCGCTTCGCAAGAAGCCGACCGGATGCTGCTTCAGGCTCAAGGCGAGGGCTCGATAGTCCTCGATCACATGCTGCGAGACCGGCATCAGCGGCAGGGCGACATCCTCGTCCGGTGCGACCGGTTCGAGGCTGCCGAAGAGCGGCAGCGGTTCTTTTTCCAGCGCCATCACCGACCACAATGCCTGGCGGCGATCGAGGCCGATGGAACGGAAGGCATCGGCTTCGGCCAGTTTCACCAGATGCTGGTTCGACAGGCTGGCGCGGCGCTGGAAGGCCGCCATATGCGGATAGCCGATGTCGCGATGATTGACGATCGCCGTGGCAACCTCTTCGGAGAGGCCCTTGGCCTGGCGGAAGCCCAGGCGCACGGCGTGCCGGTTGCCCTGGGGTTCCAGCGTATTGTCCCAATGGCTGTGATTGATATCGACCGGGCGGATCTCGATACCATGCTTGGCGGCATCGCCGACGATCTGCGCCGGTGCATAAAAGCCCATCGGCTGGCTGTTCAACAGGGCGGCGGCGAAGATGTCCGGGTAATGGAACTTGATCCAGGCGGAGATATAGACCAGCAAGGCGAAGCTGGCGGCATGGCTTTCGGGGAAGCCGTAATTGCCGAAGCCCTTGATCTGGTTGAAGCAGCGTTGGGCGAAGTCGCGGCTATAGCCGTTCTTGACCATGCCGTCGATGAAGCGCGCTTCGAAAGCTTCGACCTTGCCATTGCTCTTGAAGGTGGCCATGGAGCGCCGCAAATCATCGGCCTCGCTGGCGGTGAATTTGGCGGCCACCATGGCGATCCGCATGGCCTGTTCCTGGAACAAAGGCACGCCCAGGGTTTTCTGCAGAACCGGCTTCAGTTCATCCTTGTGATAATCGACCGGTTCCAGGCCGGAACGCCGCCGCAGATAGGGATGCACCATGTCGCCCTGGATCGGGCCGGGGCGAACGATCGCCACCTCTATCACCAGGTCATAGAATTTGCGCGGCTGCAGCCGCGGCAGCATGCTCATCTGCGCCCGGCTTTCCACCTGGAAGACACCGATCGTATCGGCCTGGGAGAGCATCTCATAGACTTCCGCATCGTTCTGTGGCACGGAGGCTAAGGTCAGTTCCTGACCATAATGCTGATTCAGCATCTCGAAGGCGCGCCGCATGCAGCTCAGCATGCCGAGGCCCAGCACATCGACCTTCATCATGCCGAGGGCTTCAATATCTTCCTTGTCCCATTGCACCACGGTCCGGTCTTTCATCGCGGCATTCTCGATCGGTACCAGCTGCGAGAGCGGGCCGCGGCTGATGACAAAGCCGCCGACATGCTGGGAGAGATGGCGGGGAAAGCCGATCAGGTCGCGGGCAAGGTTGACGGTCACGGCAATGCGCCGATCCAGGGGATCGAGCCCCGCCTGACGGATTTCCGTTTCGGTGACACCCTTGCTGCTCCAGCCCCAGATCGATTTCGAAATGGCACTGATCGTATCGGCGGAAAGACCCAAAGCCTTGCCGGTATCGCGAATGGCGGCACGTGACCGGTAGCGAATTACCGTGGCCGCGAGGCCGGCCCGATCGCGGCCGTATTTTTCATAGATATGCTGGATCACCTCTTCACGTCGCTCATGCTCGAAATCGACATCGATATCGGGCGGCTCGTTGCGCGCCGTGCTGATGAAGCGCTCGAAGAGGAGACCCGTATTGATGGGATCGATGGCGGTGACGCCGAGGCAATAGCAGACGGCGGAATTCGCCGCCGAGCCACGACCCTGATGCAGGATTTCCTTTTCTTGAGCGAATTTGACGATGCTGGCGACGGTCAGAAAATAGGGGGCGTAATCCCGTTCCTGAATCAGGTCCAATTCATGCTGGATCTGTTTGCGGACATTTTCGGTGACGCCATTGGGGTACCGCCATTCCGCACCTTTCCAAGCCAACCGTGCTAAAGTTTGCTGCGGCGTTTCGCCGGGCTCGGTCACTTCATCCGGATATTCGTATTTCAACTCGCTGAGGCTGAAACGGCAACGATCGATGATGGTGGCGACATTGGCAATGGCTTCAGGATAGCGGCGAAAGAGCCGGCTCATTTCATCCGGTGCCTTGAGGTGCCGCTCGGCATTGGCGAGAAGCCGCAATCCGGCCTCATCTATGGTGCAGCCATGCCGGATGCAGGTGAGGATATCCTGCAGCGGGTGGCGCTCGCCCACGTGATAGAGCACGTCATTGGTGGCGACAACCGGCAGGCCGATCTCTGTTGCAAGATGATTGAGATCATGCAGCCGCTCCGCATCATCGCCGCGATAGAAATGGATGAGGGCGAGATAGGCGCGGCCGGGAAAATCCTGCGGCAGCCGCTGCAGGAAGGCCTTGCTCGCGGCCGTCATCTCCAAAGGCGGCAGGCCGATGACGATCTGGCCTTCGGCATGGTGCACGAGATCGGCGTAATGCAGGTGGCACTCGCCCTTGGGCGCACGTCGCCGCCCCACCGTCAGGAGCTCGCAGAGCCGGCCATAAGCCGCTCGATCCTCAGGAAAGCACAGCAGGCTGTCGCCAGTCACGAAATCCAGCCGGCAGCCGACGATCAGGCGGATGTCTTTGCCCTGGCAAGCAACATGTGCCCGCACGATGCCGGCAAGGCTGTTGCGGTCGGTGATGGCAATCGCCGCATGACCAAGGGCCGCTGCCTGCACGGCGAGTTCCTCGGCATGCGAGGCACCTTCCAGGAAGGTGAAATTGCTGGTGACCTGTAGCTCGGCGTATCTCATGGCATATCAGGCAAAGAGGCCGTGCAGGAACCAGCGCACCGGTTGTTCCGGCCGGTAAAGGCCGGCACGGTAGAGCCAGAAGCGCTGCCCGGTCTCATTCTCCACCCGGTAATAATCGCGGCTGGCATGGGCCGAGGGTGAGTTGCGTGCCGGCGTCGTGTGTTCATCGATCGACC
>DATMUQ010000553.1:0-10139 GCA_035563795.1 Terriglobales bacterium
CCGGGTCAAGCCCGGCAATGACAGTTGGGAACTGTACGTGAAAGGTCCCCTCAACCCAACCCTCTCCCCGCAAGCGGGGCGAGGGAGCGATCTCGTGTCAGGTCATCAAGAACCCACCATCAACATCAAGCGGATCAGGTAAGGTCAACGCCGCCGCCCTCCCCCTCACCCCTCTGGGGAGAGGGTTGGGGTGAGGGGCAAAACCGCTCGCTCATGGCCTTCTGTATCATTTTGACAAATTATCTAAATTAGACTATTTGACAAACATGAAAGCTAAACCAGCCAAGACCGCCGATCAGGTCCTCGCTCTCTATTTTCCCGTCGCGGAAGCGGTGGCGGCTCTGCTGCATCCCCATGCCGAGGTGGTGATCCACGATCTCGACAGTGACCGGATCGTCAAAATCTGGAACGCCTTTTCCCGGCGCAAGCCGGGCGATGCCTCTTATCTCGGCCATGACCCGGACCTGCTCGACGTCGCCGACACGTATGGCCCTTACGAGAAGGCCCATGACGATGGCAGCCGGCTGAAATCGGTCAGTGCGGTATTACGCGCGCCGGACGGCGAGAAGCTGGGCTTCCTTTGCATCAATCTCGATCTCTCGAAACTGGATGCCGCCGTCGCTTTGCTGAGTGCCTTTGGCATGCCGGCGGCGCAATTGCCCGAGCCCTTGTTCCGGCATGACTGGCGGGAACGGATCAATCTCGAGATCCGGACGTTTCTGCAGGAACAGGGCACTAGTTTGAAGGCGCTCGACCGCAACGGCCGCATGGCATTGCTGGCGAGCCTCGAAGCCAAGGGGCTGTTCGAAACCCGCAATGCCGCGCCCTTCGTGGCCGAGACGCTCGGCATCAGCCGGGCATCGGTCTACGGATTGCTGGCGGTCGCGCGCGAGACCGCGCAAGCGACGACGAAAGGAAAACGCAGATCATGAGCAAGCTCCCCGACTTCAAGCTGGAGACCTATATGTCGCGCTGGGAATTCAATTCCCGCTATCACATGACGGCCTCCGATGTGGAGACGCTCAGCCTGCGTGAACTGCTGGAACTCGCGACGCCGGAAGATCGCACTGCCTGGGACGAGCTGCGCCTCGGCTATATCGAGACCTTCGGCACCCCTGCCCTCCGGCAAGCGGTGGCGACGACCTATGACAAGCTTTCGGCCGATGACATCCTGGCCTTTGCCGGCATCGAGGAAGGCATCTTCGCCGCCATGCAGGCGCTGCTCGACCATGACGACCATGCCATCGTGGTGACGCCAAACTACCAGTCGGCCGAGACCCTGCCGCTTTCGATCTGCGCCACCGACGGCGTGCCCCTCGATGCCGGCAATGCCTGGGCGCTGGATCTCGAGCTCCTTCGCCGGAAGCTGCGTCCCAATACCAAGCTGATCTATGTCAACTTTCCGCATAATCCGACCGGCAAGGTGATCCCACAGGCGCAGTTCAACGAGCTGATCGAGTTGTGCCGGCAACGCGGCATCTATCTCCTCTCCGATGAAGTCTATCGCGGGCTGGAGCGCGATCTTGGCCGGCAATTGCCGCAGGCTGCCGATCTCTACGAGCGCGGCCTTTCCATCAATGTCATGTCGAAGGCCTATGGACTGCCCGGCCTGCGGGTCGGCTGGATCGCCTGTCGCGATCATGACGTCCTGACGCGCATGGAGCGGATCAAGCACTATCTCTCGATCTGCAATGCCGGCCCGTCGGAGCATCTCGCCGTGATCGCCCTCAAGGCACGTGAACGGATTCTGAAGCGCAACCGCGATCTCCTCGCCGAGAATCTCGCCTCGATGAATGTCTTCTTCGACGAGTTCAGCGATCTCTTCGACTGGTCGATCCCGGATGGCGGCTGCATCGCCTATCCGCGCTACAAGGGCAAGGAAGGCGTCGAGACCTTCTGCCGTCGCCTCGCCGAGGAAGACGGCATCATCCTGTTACCGGCCAGTATCTATCAATCGGACCTGACCGCGACGCCGACCGACCGCTTCCGCATCGGCTTCGGCCGCTCTTACACCGCGGAAGGATTGTCAGCGATGCGGGCTTTCCTGCTGCGCAACCGGCCCTGAATGATGCGGGCAGCGTCTACTGGATAACGCGACCACGCAATTCGTCGAACGGCACCATGGCATGCTGCCGATAGGCCGGGCGCCGGCAGAGCGCGGCATACCAGGCTTCGAGATGCGGCAAGGACGGGCGCTCGATCTCCAGTTCGAAATAGCGATAGAGCGTGGCACCGATGGTGATATCGGCGAGGCTGAGCTCATCGCCGATCATGAAGCTGCGGCCTGCAAGATGACGGTCAAGCAGGGCATAGTGCGTATTGGTCAGCTTGAGATGCGCCTTGATCACATTCCAATCGCGCTGCGGTTCGGGCGTCCGGTAGAAGCTCCAGAAAAGATCGAGGAAGTCGCGATGCAGGCTCGCTTGCGACCAGTCCATCCAGCGATCCCATTGCGAACGTGAGGCCGCGTCGTCCTGCCAGAAACGGCCAGAGCCATAGGTCGCCGCCAGATAACGCAGGATGGTGTGGGATTCCCAGATCGCCACGCCGCCATCCTCGATGACCGGCACGCGGCCATGCGGATTCTTCGCCAGGAAGGCCGGCTCGTTGACGAGGCCGAA
The DNA here is from genome assembly GCA_035563795.1 of Terriglobales bacterium. Classification (GTDB taxonomy): domain Bacteria; phylum Pseudomonadota; class Alphaproteobacteria; order Dongiales; family Dongiaceae; genus Dongia_B. Next base: position 2,622 of record DATMUQ010000553.1, read on the forward strand.
AGAGCCGCCGGCATCGATATGTTGATGCGGCAGATCGAGCTCGCCGATCAGCCACATCACCTTTTGTACATTGAACGAATTGCGCCGTCCCCAGACCTTGAGCATGGCTTCCCCGACCGGGTGATTCAGATAACCGTTTCCAGTTCGGCGATGCTGTCGATGACGACATGCGCGCCATAAGATAGCAGGGCTTCGCGCGGGCTGACGCCGGTCAAGACACCGATCGCCTTTCCGGCCCCGCCGTTAATCGCCATCTCGATGTCATGCGGGCTGTCACCCACCACGGCGATCTCGCCCGCAGGCAGGTTCATCAAGCGCGCGAAGGCCTCCACCATGCCGCCACCAGGCTTCACGCCATGACCGGTGTCGAAACCGCAGATGAAATCGAGATGTTCGCGGGCATTGTAGCGGTCCATGGCCGCCAGGGCGCCCTGCTCACTATCCATGGTGGCGATGCCGAGCTTGAGGCCGCGCTCGCGCAAGCGCAGGAAGAAGGCCGGCAGATCGAGCACCGGCACGGCGCCCTTCTTCTGGTTCTCCAGGAACATGCTCTCCATGCGCCGGTAGATTTCGGCGACATCATGGCTGCGGCCCATCAGATCGGCCCAGAGTTGGGCGATCTCCTGGTTGCTACCAGAGGCAATCGGCGAACCGGGAACATACCGCCCAGTCGCCAGATCCTTGCCGGAATTGGTAAGGATATGCTTGGCCAAAGCCTGGTCACCGTCTGCAACCGCCAAAGCAGCTGCCTCGGTCACCGGGCCCCAGGTCTTGTAGAAATCGAACAGCGTTCCGTCCTTGTCGAACAGGACGGCGCGTATGGTGGTCATGTCTTACCCGCGGATAGATGCGTCAGGTGCCGACCTTAGCATATTCCGTCTGGCGCAACATACCGCGATAGAGCTCGTGCTCGCCGACCACGCCGAGCAATTCGCCACTATCGCCCAGCAAGACCAACGGTCGCTTGGTCAGTTGCCGGACGGTGACAGCGGCCTTCATCGGCGTCCGCTCGGTCCCGGTCACCATGACATTATCGGGAACCATGCCGAGATCGAGCTCGCTGCTATAGAGCGTGAACTCGCCAGGGCGGCCATTGATCATGGCATCGACCGGTCGTCCATGCTCATCGAGGCGACAGCGGCAGCGACCGGCACGATCCAACTGCACGAAGCTGCTGCCGGGTTCGCGCACCAGGTCGGAAACCGGCCGCATCAGAGTGCCGCCCTTCAGCACCGTCAGCGGATTCATCGAGGCGACGAACTGGCGGACGTAATCGTTGACCGGATTGAGGATGATGTCATCCGGCGTGCCGAACTGCACCACCTTGCCCGCTTCCATGATGGCGATGCGGTTGCCGATCTTCAGCGCCTCGTCGAGATCGTGGCTGACGAAGACGATGGTCTTCTTGAGATTGCGCTGCAGCTCCAGGAGCTCATCCTGCAGATGCTCGCGAATGAGCGGGTCGAGTGCCGAGAACGGCTCGTCCATCAGCAGGATATCGGCCTCGGTGGCGAAAGCGCGGGCGAGACCGACACGCTGCTGCATGCCGCCGGAGAGTTCATGGGCGAATTTGTCGGCGAATTTATCGAGCCGCACCAGCTTGATCTTCTCATCGACCAGGCGATCGCGATCGGCCTGCTTCATGCCACGGATATCGAGGCCGAAACCGACATTGTCATGCACGGTCAACCAGGGCATCAGGCCGAATTGCTGGAATACCATGGAGATGCGGTTGCGACGCAAGCGGCGCAGCGTCTCGCCGTCGCAACTGGCCACATCGACTTCCGAGGTGCCGTCATGCACCACTACCTTGCCACGAGTGACCGTGTTGAGGCCGTTGATGCAACGGAGCAGCGAGGATTTGCCGGAGCCCGACAGGCCCATCAGCACCAGGATCTCGCCTTCATTGACGAAGACCGAGGCGTCATGCACGGCGACCAGCGAACCGGTCTTGTCGAGGATGCTGTCGCGGCCCTCACCGGCATCCAGCAAGGAAACAGCTTCCTTGGCCTTCTTGCCGAAGACGACATCAACGTTTTCGAAGCGAACGGCAGCGGTATTGCTCATCTTTTCCCCCTCACGCCGGCTTCTTGACGCGACGCCGCGGCTTCGGCTGCTTCATCAGGCGATCGAGAATGATCGCCAGGGCAACGATCGCGAAACCGCCTTCAAAACCCAGCGACACATTTGCCTGCGCCAAGGCGCGCACGACCGGCGAGCCAAGACCCGGGGCACCGACCAGGCCGGCGATGACAACCATCGACAGTGACAGCATGATGGTCTGCGTGACGCCGGCCATGATGCTCGGCATCGCCGCCGGCAGCTTGACCTTGCGCAGCAACTGCCATTTCGTGCAGCCGAATGACTCACCGGCTTCAATGAGCGCGGTCGAGACCTGGCTGATGCCGAGATAGGTCAGACGCACAGGTGCAGCGACGGCGAAGATCACCGTTGCGACGACACCCGGGACCATGCCCAGGCCGAACAGGAAGAGCGCCGGAACCAGGTAAACGAAGCTCGGCAAGGTCTGGATCATGTCGAGCACCGGCGAAACGGTGTTGTACAGCCACTGCCTGCGCGAGCACAGAATGCCGAGCGGAATGCCGATGAGGAGACTGACCGCGGTCGAATAGATGACCAGCATCAAGGTCGCGACCATTTCATCCCACAGGTTCAAGTTCAGGATGAAGAGCAGTCCGAGAATGACCAACAGAACAAGCTTCCAGTCACGTTGGCGCAGATAGGCGATCAGGGCAAAAACCGCGATGAAGATCAGCGGCGGCACATGATCCGACGAGAGATATTCGACGGAGGCATCCATGCCGGCGCCGATTTTCTCGGAAACGAAATCGAAGAAGAAGCCGAAATAGGTCTGGATCCAGGTGATGAATTCCTTGGCCCAGAAGCCAATGGGGATCTTGTTGTCGGTGATCCAGTTTGTCAGCTGATCCATGCGCTCTCCCCCACGCTCCCCTGCCAGACCGAGCTTGCCGCTGAGCCAGCCCCCGAACGGGTAGAAAAAAGACAAAACAATGGCGGCCTCAGCTCAGCATATGAAAGCCGAGGCCGCCTTGAAACGAGGAATATTAGAGGCCGAGGCTCTTCTTCACGGCGGCGGCGCCATCCTGGCCGTCAACCGTGGTCACACCGGCCAGCCAGGTATCCAGCACCGCCGGATTGGCCTTCAGCCAGGCAGCAGCAGCCTTCTCGCCGTCCTGACCTTTGCCGATCGAATCCATGATGGCGCTTTCCATCTTGAGATCGAACTTCAGCTGGGTGAGGAACTTGCCGGCATTGGCACAGTCGCCGACATAGCCCGGACGGGTCAAAGCATGGATTTCCGCGCCACCGAAGCCGTCAGCCTCGAAACCGCTGAGATAGACCAACGGCATGGCGCCCATCACCGGGTGCGGCGCCCAGCCGAGGAACACGACGAATTCCTTCTTCGCCATCTTCTTCTGCGCTTCGGCGAGCATGCCCTGCTCGGAGGATTCAACCAGCTTCCAGCCCTTCATGCCGTTATCCGGCTTGTCGATCTCGGTCTGGACGATCTTGTTGCCGTCATTGCCGGGCTCGATGCCGTAGAACTTCTTGCCGAACTTCTCGCCGTTCGGGCCAAGGTCCTTGATGTCCTTGACGCCGGCGGCAGCCACGTAATCCGGCACCACCGGGCCATAGCCGGCACCGGTCAGGTTCGGCTCGAGCTGGTCAATGCTCTTGGCGTCGAGATAGGGCTTCACGTTGGCGGCGTTGGACGGCATCCAGTTATCAAGGAAAATGTCCAAATCCTTGTTCTTCAAGCTTTCCAGAATCACCGGAAGCGCAAGGGTATCGACCTTCGGCGTATAGCCCAGACCCTTCAGGGTCGTGGTGAAAAGGCCGTTGATCGCGGTGTTATCGGTCCAACCCACATCCGCGATATGGACCTTCTTGCAGGAATCGGGCTCGGCCGCTTGAGCGGCAGCAACGGAGACAACCGTGAAGACGGTCGCCAAGGCGATTTTACGAAAGCTCATTTTTGTGCCTCCCAGCACAAGTTGTTTTGCCACCTGTTCGGTCCGCGTCCTTCTTTGCGAGGGGCCGGTTTTCTTCCAGGCCTTCTTTTGCGGGACGTCAGCGCGGCAGAATCTACGGGCTTCGACGGTAACTAATTCTACCGACTGCGTCACGATATGCCGCTTTCGCGCCAAGGCCAAGGGTCTTTTTTGATTGATCGACCAATATAAAACCCGCAATATGCCGGCCTTCCCGGTACGAGGGGTGCCTGGAAGGGGCAATAGTGCCACGGAAAGCCGCCGATATCCGGCCGTTCCGGGCCGGTTTATTGCTGGGCGCCTGCGGGCGCAGGGAGCGGATGTGCCAAAAATCGGCATGGAGGAAATTCGACGCCGGCAGCTGATCGACGCCACGATTGTGTCGATCCACGAGCTCGGATTCGGCGAAAGCAGCCTGTCCCGGATATCCGCCCGAGCCGGGGTCTCGACTGGCATCGTCCATCATTATTTCGAGGACAAGGCCGATCTGCTGGAGGCCACCCTCCGGCATCTCGGCAACAATCTGCATGAAGCGGTCGTCACCCGCCTCGCCGCCGCGCAATCGCCGATCGCCCGGCTGATGGCGGTGATCGACGGCAATCTCGGCCCCGAGCTTTTCACCCCGGAAGGCGTCTCGGCCTGGCTCGCCTTCTGGGCACAGGTGCCGACCAATGAACGCTTTGCCCGCGTCCAGCGCATCATCATCGGTCGCCTGCACGACAATCTGGTCGCCGCTTTGCGCCCCTTGGCGCCGGCCCATGAGGTCGTCCCCGTCGCCAAACTGACCGCCTGTTTGATCGACGGATTGTGGCTGCGTGCGGCACTACAGCCAGCAACACCCGATTGTCGCGCTGCCCGCGGCATGGTGATCGATTATCTGAATGCCAAATTGAAATTGAATATCGCAGTGGAATGAGTGCCATGATTGAGCTGAAGCAATTCATCGACGGGCGCCTGCAGGACGCCAGCTCGAACGAGACCTACGACAACATCAACCCGGCGACCGGCGCGGTGATCAGCAAGGTGCAGATCGCCAGCAAGGCCGATGTCGACAAGACGGTGGCCGCCGCCAAGAAGGGCTTTGCCGAATGGTCGGCGATGACCGGTGCCCAGCGCGGCCGCATCCTGATGAATGCCGTCAAGCTGCTGCGCGAGCGCAATGAGGAGCTGGCGCGTCTGGAGGTGCTCGATACCGGCAAACCGATCCAGGAAGCGGTGGCCGTCGATATCCTCAGCGGCGCCGATGCGATCGAATATTTCGCCGGCATCGCGCCCTCATTGCATGGCCAGCATTTCGATCTCGGCCAGTCCTTCGCTTATACCCGCCGTGAGCCGCTCGGTGTCTGCGTCGGCATCGGCGCCTGGAACTATCCGATCCAGATCGCCTGCTGGAAATCCGGCCCGGCGCTGGCCTGCGGCAATGCCATGATCTTCAAGCCGGCTCCCCTCACCCCGACCACGGCGGTGAAGCTCGCCGAGATCTACAGCGAAGCCGGCGTGCCGAATGGCGTCTTCAACGTGCTGCATGGCCATGCCACGGTGGGCGAAGCGCTCTCCACCCATCCCGGCGTCGCCAAGGTCTCGCTGACCGGCTCGGTCCAGACCGGCAAGCGCGTCATGGCCGCGGCGGCGCAGACCCTGAAGAAGGTCACCATGGAGCTTGGCGGCAAGTCGCCGCTGCTGGTCTTCGAGGATGCCGATCTCGACAATGCCGTTTCGGCGGCGATCCTCGGCAACTTCTATACCCAGGGCGAGATCTGCTCCAATGGCACCCGCGTCTTCGTGCATGAGAGTGTCGTCGGCAGCTTCCTGGAGAAACTCACCGCCCGCGTGAAGAAGATGCGGATCGGCGACCCGATGGATCCCGAAACCCATGTCGGCGCGCTGATCAGCCAGGACCACATGGAAAAGGTGCTGGGCTATATCGAGGCCGGCAAGAAGAGCGGTGCGAGGCTGGTGGTCGGCGGCAACCGCGTCACCACCGGGGCGCTCGCCAAGGGTGCCTTCGTCGAGCCGACCGTCTTCGCCGATTGCACCGACGAGATGTCGATCTGCCGCGAGGAGATCTTCGGTCCGGTCATGTCGGTGCTGAGCTTCAAGAGCGAAGAAGAAGTGGTCGCCCGCGCCAATGACACGGAGTTCGGTCTCTCGGCCGGTGTCTTCACCCGCGACATCCAGCGCGCGCACCGGGTCATCGCCAAGCTGGAAGCCGGCACCTGCTGGATCAACAACTACAACATCACGCCGATCGAGATGCCCTTTGGCGGCAACAAGCTCTCCGGTATCGGCCGCGAGAACAGCCTGGCGGCGATCGAACACTATACGCAGCTCAAATCCGTCTATGTCGAAGGCGGCAACGTAGCGGCGCCTTACTAAGTCAGGGAAGAATACGTGTTATGAAATTCGATGCGACTTTTGACTATCTGATCGTCGGCGCCGGTTCTGCCGGCTGCGTGCTGACCAGCCGCCTCTCGGCCGATGGCAAGACCAGCGTCTGCGTGCTGGAAGCGGGCCCGCGTGACCAGTGGTGGAACTGGAAAATCGCCATGCCGGCGGCGCTGATGTATAACCTCTGCGACGACAAATATAACTGGTACTACAACACCGAGCCGCAGCAATACATGAACAACCGCGTCATGTATTGGCCGCGTGGCCGCGTGCTGGGCGGCTCGTCCTCGCTCAATGCCATGGTCTATATCCGCGGCCATGCGCTCGATTACGACCGGTGGGCCTTCAAGGAAAACTGCGAGGGCTGGTCCTATCAGGAGATCCTGCCCTATTTCCGCCGCGCCGAGACGCGCGAAGTGGGCGGCGATGAATATCGCGGCGATTGCGGCCCGCTCTGGGTCCATACCGGGACCCAGGCCAACCCCCTGTTCGACGCCTTCATCGAGGCGGCGCAGCAGGCCGGCTATCCCTTCACCAAGGATATGAACGGCTATCAGCAGGAAGGTGTCGGCCGGATGGACATGACCATCAAGAATGGTCGCCGCTGGTCCGCCGCCATGGCCTATTTGCGCGCCGCCGAGAAGCGCCCCAACGTCACCGTGGAAACGCGCGCCCTCACCCAGCGCATCATCCTCGAGGGCAAGCGCGCCGTCGGCATCGAATTCGTGCAGAACGGCCAGGTGAAGCGCTACCGCGCCGAGCGTGAGGTGATCTGCTCGGGTGGCGCTATCAACTCGCCGCAGCTCCTCATGCTCTCCGGCATCGGTCCGGCCGATCATCTGCGCGAGATCGGCGTCAAGGTCGAGCACGACCTGCCCGGTGTCGGCCAGAACCTGCAGGAACATCTCGAGATGTATATCCAGCAGCAATGCACCAAGCCGATCACGCTCTACACCTATACGAAACCGGTGCCGATGGTGGCGGCTGGCATCCAGTGGTTCCTGACCCGCACGGGTGTCTGCACCTCAGCCCATCTCGAGGCCGGTGGTTTCATCCGCTCGCAGGCGGGTGTCGAACATCCGAACCTGCAATTCCA
>DATMUQ010000554.1:0-2712 GCA_035563795.1 Terriglobales bacterium
GAGCCGGCGGCGGAGATCGAGCTTTTCCATCGGCTTCAGGCCGCCGAAATCCTTGCCCAGCAGCTTGACCTTGCCGGGAAGCGGGGGCATCAGCCCGACCAGATGGCGCAGCAGCGTGCTTTTGCCAGAGCCGGACCCGCCCATGATGATCATGATCTCGCCCTGGCGGACGTCGAGATTGATGTCGTATAGCACCTGGCGTGGGCCGAAGGACCAATCGAGACGCTCCACCTCGATCACCTTCGGGCGGGCGGCCAGCTCAGCCGCACTCGGCTTCCAGACGGCCGGTCCGGGATCGAGATGCTGGATATGTTCGGCTGGTCCGCTCATGCTTCCGCTTTCCTCAATGGGTGGAGACATAAGCGAAGATCATGTCGGCGACGACGATCAGGGTGATTGACTGCACCACCGAGCGGGTCGTCACTCGGCCGACACCTTCCGCGCCGCCGCTGACAGACGCGCCGTTGATCGCGGCAACCAGCCCGATCAGGATGCCGAACAGGGCCGACTTGCCGATGCCATGCCAGACGTCATGGCTGGTGAGCACATTCATGGTGTCTTGGATATAGGCGCCGAAAGACGTACCGAGCGACGCCGAGACATAAAGTCCCGCACAGGTGATGGAAACGATATTGGCCCACATGGCGAGGCAAGGCAGGGTGATCAGCAAGGCCACCAGCACCGGTGCGATCAGGAAGCGCACCGGATTGATGCCGATCACCTGCAAGGCATCGATTTCCTGGTTGATGGTCATGGTGGCGAGGCGGGCGGCGATGGCGGAGCCGGAACGCCCGGCGATCAGGATGCCCATGATCATGGGTGAGAATTCGCGCACCACGCCAAAGGCGATGCCGATATAGGCGAAGCTCTCGGCGCCGAACAGGCCCAGCGAATAGAGGCTCTGGATCGCCAGCATCAGGCCGATGGTGCCCGAGAGCAGCGTCGCGATCGGCAAAGCGGAGACGCCGAAGGCCAGCATCGACAGCATGGTGGCTTCGATCCGCACCGGCTGGCGATAGCGCCGGCCCAGCAGCAGCCAGAACAGGGCCTCGCCGAGCAGGCCGGCACCATGGCCCACTTCATCGAAGCTCTGGGCGGTGCGGCGACCGATGGTTTCGAAGAAACGCGCGACGGCCGTCATCAAGCCGCCCTCGCCGTGGCATTATCGCGATTTGCACCTGCCGGCATGATCATGCTTATCCGCCGGCCGCAAGCGCGCTTGCCAGATCGGCATGCAGGGTGAAGACCTTGTCGAGGCGCGCCAGTTCCAGCACCCGGTGCGCGCGCTGGCTGACCGAGACCAGAGCCAGATCATGGCCATGCTTGCGCGCCATCTGCAGGCCTTCGACCAGGCTGGCGATACCCGATGAATCGATATAGTTGACGGCAGCCAGATCGATCAGCAGGTTCTTGCCCTTTTTCAAATGATCGAGCAACGCCTTGCGGACGGCTGGCGCCGTCTCGAGGTCGATTTCGCCATCGAGTGCGATGACGATGAAGCTGCCCTGTTCGCTGATCTGGCCGACTGCCATTCTATCACTTCCCCTCGGACGGCTTTCGCGCTGCCGTGCCGCTTGCCCCTTTGCTTCCGCCGTGACCGCCTGTCCGGTACTTCACCAATTCCAACAAATTCCCTTCGCCATCCGGCAAGGGAATGAAGGTGGCGTCGTCCATGACGGCACGGATGAAATGCGTGCCCAGACCCCCCGGTCGCACGTCTTCCAACGATCTCGGCTGTATCTTAGCCGGATCGACCTTGGGTGCGAAGTCTCGAATCCTTAGCATCATACCGTCCTGGAGGCGATGCATGGCGACGGTGATTTCGCCGTCGCGGCGCCCGGCATAGGCATGAATCATGATATTTTCCACCGCTTCTACCGCGCCCAGCATGAGATCGTGGACCTCATCGGCGTTAAAGCCGCAGGCGGCGGCGGCGGCCTGCAAAGCGGGGCGGAGGATTTTCAACCGGCTGGGATCAGCCGTCAGCGTGAAGCCGACCAGGAATTCGCCGCTTTCCGGCGCCTCGCGGCCGGTGCGCGTTTCCCGGCCGACAATCGGTGCTGCCAGGGCGTCATCGATCGCCAACAAGGTGAGATCGTCGCGCGCTTTCCAGCCCGCCTGGCGCAGTTCCTGCAGCACATGTTCCAGGCGCTCGACCAGATTGGCGCCCTGGACGTTGTCGAGCATCAGGCTCAAGCCATCGACGCCGAGTTCCTCATCGCGGCCGAAGCGGAACTCGGTGATGCCATCGGTATAGAGAAAGAACTGCCGACCATCGAGCGAGACGGTCTCGGTTTCGTAAACGGCGTCGCGGATGATGCCGAGCGGTGGTGCCTTGGCTGGAAAGGTCTCGAAACGGTGGTCCTGTTGCTTCAACAGCGGCGGCATGTGGCCGGCATTGGCAAAGCGCGCCTGGCCAGTCGCTGGATCATAGGAGCCAGCCACCATGGTGACGAACATGCCGAGGCTGGTGGTATCGCAGATCTCGCGGTTGAGGATGCTGATCAGCCGCGCCGGATCGTGGATGGTCTTGCCGAGGCAGCGGAACAGGCTGGAGGTCTTTGCCATCAGCAAGGCGGCATTCATACCCTTGCCGGAAACGTCGCCGAGGCAGAAGGCGATGCTGCCATCCGGCAGCTGGAAAAAGTCGTAGAAATCGCCGGAAACCTCATGAATCGGCCGGTTGAAGCCGGCAATCGGCAATTGCGGATC
>DATMUQ010000555.1:0-3932 GCA_035563795.1 Terriglobales bacterium
CCCAACTCGCCGACCAGTTGGTGCGCCGACCGGCAGCCGGCGCAGCAATAGCGTTCGCCTGCCGAGACCGGACCGCCGCAATGCAGGCAGGCCGACTGCACTGGAACGGCAATGTCGATCAGTGCATTCACTGCAGGTCGATCCGCTGGTTATGCTGCCATTTGGTGCCACCACGTTCCACCCGCAGCCGAAGATCCCAGTTGCCGAGGGCGCTGGGCTTGAAACTGGCCTGATAGCGGCCTTGGCCTTGCGGCTTCAACTGGACGACCTCGTCCAGCCCGGCATTGGTCGGCCGTACGAAGATCGCCTTGACGTCGAGATCCGGCAGTGGGGTGCCGCTCGTATCAGTCATCGTCACCTGGATGATCCGGGCATCCGCATTATCTGCCAGGAAGGCGATGGCGGCATGCCAGCCGAGTTTTTCATTCTGCGCCGCCTCGGCCAAAGTGGTGTTGTAACCAAGCCCCTGGTCATAGGCATTGTTGGTCTCCAGGCCGCTGAAGGTCTTGACCGCCAGCACCACCATGACTGTGTTCACGGCGATGATGACGACAAAGGAGAGGACGAAGATCGCCGGGATCCACAGCGCCTTGCGCGGTGGCGGGTTATTTGCCGGGGCTGCTGAAGATAGCTGCATGATGGCTCTGCTCGCCGGTTTCAATATTGGTGACATTGACGTTGATCGCGGTCGACTTCTCCGGTACGGCGTTGCGCGGGCCCCGCAACAGCATGCGGAACGTGCCGACGCTGTCACCATCGACTTCGACCGTATCGGCGGTCTCGCCGATCAGCTTGGCTTGCAAGTTGTCGATGCCGGTGACATCGATCCGGTAATGGGTCGCGTCGCGCCGTTTGTTGAGGATCTTGACGCTATAGGCATTCTGGATATCGCCATTGCTCAAGCGCACGAAAAGCGGCGCCCGGTCCGCCTGCACTGTAACCTCGACGGTGGCGCGCGTGCCCAGCATGGCCAGCGTACCGACGCCGATCAGCATCATGACCGTGGCATAGGCAATGGTGCGCGGACGGATGAAACGCCGCCGGACCGGCTTGCCGGCGGCCCGCTGGTCCTGGCTCAGAAGCGAATCATAGGTGATCAGATTGAGTGGCCGCTCGATCTTCTGCATGATCGAATTGCAGGCATCGATGCAGAGCCCGCAGCCGATGCAGGCCATCTGCTGGCCCTCCCGGATATCGACGCCGGTCGGGCAGACGCGGACGCAGAGGCCGCAATCGATGCAATCGCCAAGCTTCGGATTGGCGGCAGCTTGCTTGAGATGCCCGCGTGGCTCGCCGCGCCAGGCTTCATAGGTGACCAGCATGGTCTCGTCATCGAACATGGCAGCCTGGAAACGCGGCCAGGGGCACATATAGATGCAGACCTGCTCGCGCGCCCAGCCGGCCAGCAGATAGGTCGTCGCGGTGAAAAGGCCAATGAAACCGTATTGCGTGTACGAGGCGCGGCCGAGCAGGGTATCCTTCAACAGCGTCGGCGCGTCGTTGAAATACATCACCCAGGCGCCGCCGGTGACCAGGGCGATCAACAGCCAGGCGGCATGTTTGGCACTCTTGATACCGAGCTTGCGCGCAGACCACGGCTCCTTGTCGAGCTTGATGCGCTTGTTGCGGTCACCCTCGATCCAGCGTTCGACCTGCATGAAGAGGTCGGTCCAGACGGTCTGAGGGCAGGTATAGCCGCACCAGACGCGACCGAGCAGGGCGGTTGCCAGGAACAGGCCGAAGGCGCCGAGGATCAGCAGGATGGCAAAGTAATAGACTTCTTGTGGCCAGATCTCGATCCAGAAGAAATAAGCCCGCCGTCCCGGCATATCGAGCAGGATTGCTTGGTCCGGGACGCCCGGACCGCGGTTCCACCGCAGCCAGGGCACCAGGTAATAGATACTGAGAAGGGCGGCGAGAACACACCACTTGATCGTCCGGAAGCGGCCGGTAATCCGCTGCGGATAGATCTTTGGCGGTGTCTCATAAAGGCTGACGGCTTTGTCCATGATACTTTCGGCCGTGATCCTGTTTGTTATTGGCCGCCACCCAGATTGTGCACATAGGTGGTCACCATCTTGATCTGCACCTCGCTGAGGCGGCCCTGCCAGGCCGGCATGACGCCCTGATGCGGCTTCGTCACCTGGGCGACGATATCTGCCTTGGTGCCGCCGAACTGCCAGATCTGGTCGTTGAGCGTCGGCGCGCCCACCTCCTGATTGCCCTGGCCCTTATCGCCGTGACAGGCGACGCAATTCTGGGCGAAGACAGCCTCGCCGCGCTTGGCCGCTTCAGCGTCATGCGCCGCGCCGCTCAGCGACAGGACGTAATCTGCGACATCGGCGATCTGGTCCGGCTTCAGCAGGCTGTCGGCGCCGAAACGCGGCATATCCGACTGGCGGGTGTCACCATCCGTTGGTGAGCGGATGCCATGGCGGACGGTTTTCTCGATATCCGCCAGCTTGCCGCCCCACAGCCAGTTGTCATCGGCCAGCACCGGGTAGTTGCGCTGGCCCTGGCCGCCGGCGCCGTGGCATTGCGCGCAATTCTCGGCGAAGACCGCCTTGCCGCCGGCCATGGCGAATTCCAGCAGTTGTGGATCGCTCTGGATCTCATCGGTGGTGCTGGCGGCGATGCGGTCGACATATTGCTTCTGTGCCGCGGCCGCGATCTTGGCTTCCTTGAAATACTCAGCATGCGAATTGTAATGCAGTAGCCCCTTGGTATAGCCGCTGAGGCTGGGCCAGGCCGGATAGGCGATGGTATAGCCGATCGCGAAGACGATGGTCGCATAGAAGACCAGCACCCACCAGCGCGGCATCGGGGTGTCGAGTTCCTTGATGCCGTCCCATTCATGGCCGGTGGTTGCCGTGCCGGAGATCTTGTCCCGTTCGACATCAGCCATGATTGTTCTGCTCCTCGTCATTGCGGAACGGGATCTGGGCGCAATCGTCGAAATGCTTGCGATTGCCCGGGCGATAGGCGGTAAAGATGATGATACCGAAGAAGATCACTAGCCAGACGACCCAGTATTGCCGCATGAAGTCGGACAATTCATGCCAGTTCATTCCTGATCTCCACTTGAATTTTGTGCGTCGCCCAGATCGGGACGGTAGGTGGTGAAATCCACCATGCGGCCGAGCGATTGCAGATAGGCGACAAGAGCATCCATCTTGGTGATGCGGCTGGGATCGCCGTCAAAGTCGCCGGCAACGGCCTTCGGATAGCGCTGCTGGAGGCCCGTCACATCGGCATCCGGCGTTGCCTGGGCGCGAAGGTCGGCGATGGCATTGGCGATCATGTCGGGCGTATAGGGAACACCGACGATCTTCAGGGTCTTCAGATGTTCGGCAATGTCGCTGCCGTCGAGATCCTGTCGCGCCAGATGGGCATAGGAGGGCATGATCGATTCCGGTACCACGGCCCGGGGATCCATCAGATGGGCGACATGCCATTCATTGGAATATTTGCCGCCCACCCGGGCGAGATCGGGGCCGGTGCGCTTCGAGCCCCACTGGAAGGGATGCTCATAGATGCTCTCCGCCGCCAGGCTGTAATGGCCGTAGCGCTCGACTTCGTCGCGGAAGGGACGGATCTGCTGGCTATGACAGTTATAGCAGCCTTCGCTGATATAGATGTTGCGGCCTTCCAGCTCCAAGGGGCTCAAGGGTCGCACCCCATCGACCTTCTCGATCGTCTCGCCGATGGTGAAGAGCGGGACGATTTCCACCAGGCCGCCGATCGCTACCGTCACCAGGATACCCAGCAGCAGGATGATCGAGTTGGTTTCAAAGTGTTCGTGTCTAATCATTTTCTACCCCGATCTCAGGCCTTGGCGAGGGCGGCTGCACCAAGCCGCCGCTCAGCGCGGACATCACCCCGGATCGTCCGCAGCAGGTTATAGGTCATGATCAGCGAGCCAGTGAGGAACA
>DATMUQ010000556.1:0-4686 GCA_035563795.1 Terriglobales bacterium
CAGCATGCTGAGCCAGCCGGTGCCGCTGAGATATTCCTGGTAACTCGCCTGCAGCAGAAGGCCGGCGGCAAGGCAGCCGAGCCAGGCCAGGAGCAGCGGCGAGGACCACCAGCGCCGCCGCCAGCCATTGATCACGCGTGCCAGCGCATAGAGGCCAAGCGTCACGCTGGCCCAGAAGAACGGCGACCAGGCCCCATGTAACAGATCCTGTAGCAGGTTCTGCAGGTCAGGATGCATGGCTCTGCGATCCCGCCGCGATCACCGCTGGCGTCCCCGGCTGGTGCGGGGGCGTTGCGACAGCGGGGCGCCGGCGAAAACAGGCTTCGACGATGAGGCCGGTCGACAGCATCACGGTCGTGGTGCTGATGACGATGATGGCCATGACCTTGAGGCCGAGCAGGCCGAAGAGCTCGCGATGGGCGAGGGGCGCCATCATCGCCGGGATGAAGAACAGGAGCATATGGCCCATCAGCCGGCCGGTGCCGGGGCGCAGCCAGTCGCTGCGGATCAGTCCGCAGGCGAGGGCCGCCAGCAACAGGACAAGGCCGAGGATGCCGCTCGGCAGTGGCAAGGCGAAATGACGGGAAAGCCAGTCGCAGCCAGCCCAGAGCCCGATGAGCAGGCCGGCTTTCGCCCAGGACCCCGCCCAGCCCGCCAGTCTTGCCGCGACCCGGGACCATCCGGGAAAGGACGTTGTTTCCGCTGCGCGGATGGGACCGAAGGACATGGCCGGGCTCCGAGATTGAACAAGCTCTGTAAAAGTAAGTGCTATCTCGATATTCTTTAAATGAATTGATAGAATACAATCTATTCTATCTGGATATATTGGAGTAGCTGAATGGACCTCCGCACCTTGCGGGCCTTTGTGGAAGTGGTGAAGCAGGGCGGCTTCTCCGCTGCGGCGGAAACCATCCATGCCTCCCAGCCGACCATCAGCAAGGCGGTCCGGCAGCTTGAGGACGAACTTGGCGGCGCATTGCTGGAACGGCTGGGGCATCAAGTGCGGATGACCGCCATGGGCGAGTTGGTCTATCGCCGGGCCCAGGTGATGCTGGCAGAACGCGAGACCCTGGTTGCCGAACTGGCCGAATTACGGGGTCTGAAACGGGGCCGGCTGCGGATCGGCATTCCCCAGCTCGGCAGCAGCATCATTTTCGCGCCGCTGGTGACGCAATACCGCCTGCGCTATCCGGAGATCGAGATCGATCTCGCCGAGCGGGGCAGCGTGCCGCTGAAAGACGCGCTCCGGTCCGGCGCTTTGGACCTTGCCGCGGCGATCGAACCGATCGAGGAGGAATTCGACCGCTTATCGATGCGCGATGAGCCGATGATGGTGCTTTTGCCGCCCAATCACCCGTTGAGCGGCCGCAAGGCGATCAAGCTCGCCGAACTCGCCGATGACAATTTCATCCTGTTCGAGGCCGGTTTTACCCTGAACGAGCTCATTCATGAGGCCTGCCGGCGCCACGGTTTTGTCCCGCGTGCGGCCGCCCGTAGCAGCCAGCCCGATTTCATTACCGTGCTGGTGGCCACAGGGCTTGGCATCGCCCTCCTGCCCAGGCTGGTGGTCGAGGGGCGACAGGATCTGCCGGTCCAGGTGGCGCTGCTCGACGAGCCGGATGTCCGCTGGCGCTTAAGCCTGATCTGGCGGCGCGGGGCGATGTTGGCGCCTGCCGCCCAGGCCTGGCTCGATCTGACGCGGGGCCAATCGCCGGGAAGGGGCAGCAATTCTAAACGTTAAACATAAAAAACCCGGCTGAAGGCCGGGTTTGTCGAAGTCGGGAGGAGGTCTAGTAACCTTCACCCACCTTTAGCGGGCTTCACCCTGCTTT
Organism: Terriglobales bacterium; assembly: GCA_035563795.1. GTDB lineage: Bacteria > Pseudomonadota > Alphaproteobacteria > Dongiales > Dongiaceae > Dongia_B. Next base: position 1,833 of record DATMUQ010000556.1, read on the forward strand.
AGTGGGTTTCACCCAGTGGCGTGTTCCGGGCGATGGTCATGAACCGGTCGATTTCCGACTGCATGATCTCGGCGCGGGCCAGGACATCGAAGGCCACGGCGCGGACCTTGTCCGGTGTATCCTTCTGGCCTTCGGCAGCCAGCGCCAAGGCGGCATTCACCGCTTCCAGGCCGGTATCGCGGGAGACGCTGAACACCATTTCCGCCATGCGGTTGATCTCAGCCTGTAGGCTGTCGATGTTATTCTTCCGCTCGGCTTCAGTGATTTGAAAGGCTTCCGACATCTCGTCCTCGTGATACGTCACAAATGCGATCGGCATCAGTCCACGGTCAGTCTCAGGTGAGCAGATTAAAATTCGGTAAATCGATTGCGCGTAAGCCGTGTTTTTTCCGCGGACCCCTAGAATACCGGCTGAACAACGAGCCAGCCGGCGCTTTATTGCATTGTTCGGTCAGACGGACTTCACTTTAACGAACGCCCGAACAAGCGAAGCGTTCCCGCTCTACCGGACAGGTCGCGCCGAGGGGGCTTTTCCGCTTCTAAATTTGTGCTAAAAGGCTGGAAAATCTGCCGCTTGCCGGGTTAAGGCTAGCTTCGCCCGCGAACATGACCGCCAGATATGGTGGGTGCGGCGGATAGTTCTCTATAACTTGGGTGTCAGAGTCGAGACCATGGCAGGTCATTCACAATTCAAGAACATCATGTACCGCAAGGGCGCGCAGGACGCCAAGCGGGCCAAGGTCTTCACCAAGATCATTCGCGAACTGACGGTTGCGGCGCGCACCGGCCAGGCCGATCCTGCGGCCAATCCGCGTTTGCGCGCGGCGGTCATCGCCGCCCGTGAAGCGAATATGCCGAAGGATACCATGGAGCGCGCCATCAAGCGTGGCGCCGGCGGTGAGGACAACACCAATTACGACGAGGTTCGTTACGAAGGTTACGGTCCGGGCGGTATCGCCGTCATCGTCGAGGCGCTGACCGACAACCGCAACCGGACCGCCTCGGAAGTGCGCACCGCCTTCAACAAGGCCGGCGGCAATCTCGGCGAAACCAATTCCGTCTCCTTCATGTTCGAGCGCAAGGGCGTCATCGTCTACCCGACCAAGGGTGCGAAGGGTGCGCCGATCAGCGCCGATGCCGTCTTCGAGACCGCCTTGGAAGCCGGTGCGGACAATGTCGAGAGCGATGCCGAGAGCCATACGGTGACCTCGGCCACGGATGATTTCTCCTCTGTCCGCGATGCCCTGGAAGCCAAGTTCGGCGAGGCCCGAGAGGCCAAGCTGCAATGGGTGCCGACCAATGCGACCACAGTGGACGCTGAAACCGCCCAGTCGCTGATGAAGCTGATCGACACGCTTGAAGACAACGATGACGTGCAGAACGTCTATGCCAATTTCGAAGTCTCGGACGAGACGCTGGCGTCGCTGACCGCCTGATTGCGCTCATCCCCGGGGAGCGGGGCTGTTTACCGACTCCGCATCCCCGGCGTATGAGTACCAGATCACCAATTGATGGGCGGGCGATGCGACTCTTAGGTCTCGATCCTGGCTTGCAGCATACCGGCTGGGGCATCGTCGACGCGCATGGCAACCCGCCGGGCTCGCGGCTGAGCTTCGTGGCGGCCGGTGCCATCCATACCGATCCGAAGCGGGATATCGCCGAGCGCCTGGTGGAAATCCATGAGGGCCTCAAGCAGGTGATTGACCTCTACCAGCCGACCGAAGCGGCAGTGGAAGAGACCTTCGTCAACAAGAACCCGACCTCGACCCTCAAGCTCGGCCTGGCGCGCGGTGTCGTGCTGCTGACCCCGGCGACCTACAAGCTGCCGGTCGCCGAATATACCGCCAATCTCGTCAAGAAATCCGTCGTCGGGGCGGGCCATGCCAATAAGGACCAGGTGGCGATGATGGTGCGCGTGCTGCTGCCGGCCAGCTCGGCGGAGAGCCCGGACGCGGCCGACGCCCTGGCGGTGGCCATCTGCCATGCGCATCATCTCAGCTCGTTGCGGCGTTGGGGCGCCAAGGACTTCCGTGAGGTAGCGCGATGATCGGCAAGCTGACCGGTATCCTCGACAGCATCCAGGGCGATGTCGCCATCATCGATGTCGGCGGTGTCGGCTATGTGGTGCATGCCGCCGGCCGCACCTTGCAGCGTCTGGGTACCGGCGGTTCCGCCGTCTCGCTGCTGATCGAGACCCAGGTGCGCGAGGATGCGATCAATCTCTTCGGCTTTCTCGACCAGGCCGAGCGCGACTGGTTCCGCCTGCTGCTGACGGTGCAGGGGGTCGGCTCCAAGGTTGGCCTTGCCATTCTCGGTACGCTCGCACCGGATGACCTGGCGACGGCGATCGCCGCGCAGGACAAGACCGCTGTGACGCGCGCACCCGGCGTCGGCCCGAAACTGGCCGCGCGCATCGTCGCCGAATTGAAGGACAAGGTCGGTGGTCTCAGCCTCGGCACCGCAGCGCTCGCCAAGGCAGCCAATGGCAGCGGCGCGAAAGCAGGTGAGGGGAAGGCAGCCTCTTCGATCATTGAGGACGCTGTCTCGGCTTTGGTCAATCTCGGCTACCGCCGGGCGGAGGCTTTCACCGCCGTCGCCAAGGCGCATCAGGCCAGCGCGCAGCCGGCGACCTTGGATCAGCTCATCCGCAGCGGGCTGAAGGAGTTGAGCCAGTGAGCGTTGAGGTTCTTCAGTCGCTCCCCCTCTCCCCAACCCTCCCCCGCGAGGGGGGAGGGAGCTTATGGCGGATCATTAGCCGCAGCGAGTTGAGAGATATCTCGGCGGGGCATGGCATGGCGGGGAGTGTATTGGCGAGTTGCGGCAGCGTTCCCTCCCCCCTCCGTCGGCGTAGGCC
>DATMUQ010000557.1:0-8703 GCA_035563795.1 Terriglobales bacterium
CACCTCTTCCCGCCGATTGCCTTCGCGGAAATAGAGGATCGGCATCTTGCCGGACAGCTTGGACACCTCGGCGGCGGTCTTCTGCATGATCGCCTCGGCCTGCTGACGGGCCTCGTCACGGATGAGGTCGCTGACGCCGCGCCATTCGCGGAAGCCTGTCGGTTCGGTGATATGCACCATGGCGACCCGGCCGCCGCTCTTCGCGGCACGCCGGCAGGCATAGCGCAAGGCCGCCTTCATCTCCGGTGAATCGTCGATGACGACGAGGAAGATGCGGCTGGCAGCGCTGTCGGCAGCGGGATCGGTCGGGGTCGCTGCTCCCGGCGTGGCGGCAACGCCTCCCGGGGCATCAGCGGGAGCGTCAGCAGTCATGCCTACCTCCGGCGGAAGAGCAAATGCGCGATCCAGCCCAAAGCGAGGGAGAAGATCAGCGCGACCACACCATAGGCGAAGCCATGCCGGTTGGCAAAGCGGTAGATATCGGCACCGAATCCGACCTTGCTGATCACCAGGGGGATGGTCTGCGCATCCACCACCTCGCCATTGCGGACCAGATAGACCTCGACCAGGAACTTGCCGGTCGGCACGGTCGAGGGCAGCCGCAGATTGGCGCGGAACAGGGTGTCGCCGATGAAATTCACCCGCCCCACCTTGTCGCCATAGAGGCTGGCGCGCTGGCGCAGATCCAGCAGCGCCTGGCGATAGTCGTCGACATTCGCCAAGGCCGTGTCATCGGCAGTCAGCGTCTTGATCTGCAAGCGGTTGATGCCGAGCTGATACTGGTCCAGCATCGCCGGCGTCAGCATATCGGTCAGCGGCCGCGAGGAAGCCAGGCCATAAAAGCTCGGCACATCGCCGAAGGTCACCATGTCATGGTTGACCCAGATGCCGGCGACCCGTTCCTTGTGATGCACCTGCACTTCGGTGAGCGGCCCCCACAGCGCCATCACCACATCGCCCGGCTGATCGACGGCGCCGAAGATCAGCACATCATCGCCGGAGAAATCCGTGGTGATGGCAATCAGATGATGATCGATATCGGCGACGATGCTCTTCGCCGCAGCCGGGCGATGCGCGCCGGCGATGGCGATCAGCAGCAGGCCGACCAGCACGGCGACCAGCCGGGTCCACCGCCGGTTCAATGCAAGGCCCCCAGAGTGGTGATGGCATAGAGCTCGGCCGGATGACGCACCAGCTGGATCAGCAGCAGGACGGCGACAAAGACGATCAGCAGCGCCAGCAGGAAACGCAACTGCTCGCCGGGCAGCTTGACACCGATGCGGCCGCCGAGCTGCGCGCCAACGACGGAGCCCACGGTCAGGATCAGCGACAGCAGGATATCGACGGTGTGGTTCTGCCAGGATTGCAGGATGGTGACATAACCGGAGACGAAGATGATCTGGAACAGCGAGGTGCCGATAACGACACTGGTCGGCATGCCGAGCAGATAGATCATCGCCGGCACCAGCATGAAGGCGCCGCCGACACCCATGATCGCCGACATCAGGCCGACCATGGCACCGATCGCGATCGGCATCAGGGCGCTGACATAGAGACGCGACTTCTTGAAGCGGAACTTGAACGGCAGGCCATGGGCCCAGGTGTGCTGGTGGAGTTTGCGCGGCGGCGCCTTGCGGCGCACCCGACGCAGAGCCTGGATCGATTCCACCAGCATCAGCAGGCCGAGAGCGCCGAGCGTCACCACATAGGAGATGGCGATGACCACGTCGATCTGGCCGAAATGTTTCAGCAGGGCGAAGATCACGATGCCGATGCTGGAGCCAAAGACACCGCCCGCCAGCAGGGCAAAGCCCATCATGAAATCGACATTGCCGCGGCCCCAATGGACCAGCACGCCGGAGACCGAGGAGGCCACCACCTGGTTGGATTGAGTGCCGACCGCCACCGCCGGCGGAATGCCGATGAAGATCAGCAAAGGTGTGAGCAGGAAACCGCCGCCGACGCCAAACAGGCCGGAGAGAAAGCCGACACCGCCGCCCAAGGCGAGCAGCAAGGGCACGCTGATGGAAATCTCAGCGATCGGCAAATAGATCTGAAAACTGAGCAGCCAGTCCAGAAGGGCGCTCAACATCCCACCAACCCCGGTTCGTCCTCTGGCCGGCCGCATCCCCTCGACCGGCATTACCCCTGCGCCCGCGCGGATCCTGCCTTACCGCCACCCGATCAATGGCCAGCAGCAGCGCCTGGCCATCTTCAGGTAACAGAATGCCGCCCGATTGCGGTGGCGAGGCTTTCTCGCGGCGCGCGATCGGGGGCTTAGGCGGAGCGCTTGCCGTTCCTGGCGAGAGACCTGATCGCCTTCATGGAAGCCGGCACGCGACATCGTCCGCAGATCTTGCATCAACCTGCAATCGTGCTGTCGATCATCCCGTCCGGCCGTCCCATCGATTCCAATCGGTCACAATTGAGATCAGTGGCAACGGCTCCGCAACGCCGGCGACTCGGCATGATTGCGCGGCCGTTCTCACCCTACGCTCATGCGATTCGCGTGGAAAGATCGGCGAGTAGATTGGCCCGGCTTTTTCGGCACTTCTGTGCCCCTGTGAAGGCTTCGGCGCCGCCTGATGACAGCCTTATGCAACCGGCTGATCGCCGGCCATAAGCGCGGCTTATTTCTGCAGCACGTCGATCAGCTCATAAAGCTGGGTGCGGGCGCGCTGGATGTAGAAGCCTTCCGCCGCCAGATGATTGGGCTGCAGCAGGGCATCCGGGCGGCCATTGACGACGACCCAGGGCCGCAGGGCCGCAACCTCCATCAGGCTGCCGACCAGGCGCTGCCAGATCTGCGTGGCGCCCTTCTCCTCGATGATCTGCTTAAAGTCGCCGCCCAGGTCGCGCAGCATGATGGCATAGGCGTAAGACAGGCCTTTGCTGCGGTAGAAGACGTCGTCGGCATTGAAATCCAGCCAATTGCCGGAATTGTCGTCGATCTGGCGCTCGATCTCACTCGAGGCATCGCCGAGATCCTTGCCGATGCCGTCTAAGGTCGCCTGCAGGCTGTCGGCGCGCGGTTCGAAGGTGGCCTGGCCCTTGGTCAGGCGATCGTTATAGCTCAGCAAGGCCCGCATCGCTGCGCGGTACTGGGCCTCGGAGGACTGCGCCGGCGCCAGCGACACGCTGGGATTCCACAACCAAACATTGGGCGCGTAATTCAGCAAGCCAACGGCTTTTTGCAGATCCGGATCGATGCTGCTGGAGGCGCGCGAGCGGCCGATCTGGTCCTGTAGCTCCAAGGTGAAACGGCGCATCGCCTGCAGCATGCCCTGCTGGAAGTTCGGCATGTTGTCGAGCAGCGAGCCCGGCAGGAAGATGGGATCGTTGGAGATCCAGCCATTGCGGTTGACTTCGCGGTCGATCAGCGCCGCCTCGACGGCCACCGCCTGGCTGGCACCGCTCGGCACATCGGCTGCCTTGAAATCCGGATCGTCGTCGATCTTGTGAACCACGATCATGCCGATCGGGTAATAGGCGAAGATGGTGATCAGCAGAATGATGAGCGGCCATTTGAGCAGCCGGAGCCGGCCGCCATTCAGGCGCCGGCCGCCGGCCTTGGGAGCCCCGGTTGAATCGAGAAAAGGATCGCTGGGCATGCCGCCACCTCTGCTTGTACTGGGCTATCAAATAGAGACTCGTGGCTGCAACGGCAAGATCGCGGAATGCCGCGCCCGTGCCTGGGCCCTAAGCCATGCTTTGACCGGCCATATCTGATCAACATCCGGGCCATAGAAGCACGCAAGCAAGCTCGATGCCTTCAAGAAAAAGCCGCCGGCCTTCACGTCACAGTGAGGGCCGGCGGCTAAACGTTAACGCGCGATCGCCAGGATCAGAGCCGCCTAGCGGTCAGACGTGCAGGAAGCCGACGATCTCTTCCGCCTGACGCAGGATCGGCACGGCGATGGCATTGGCGCGATGCGCCCCATCCGACAGCACCGCGTCAATCTCATCCGGATGGGCGAGCAGACGCTTCATCTCGGCGCCGATCGGGCCGAGCACGGCGACGGCAAGGTCGGTCAGTTCCTTCTTAAAGGCGGAGAATTCCTTGCCTTCGAAACCGCCTACCACCTCGGCCAGCGACTTGTCGGCCAGAGCGGCATAGATCGACAGCAGGTTGACGGCTTCCGGCCGCGTTGCATCGAGCTCGGCCTTGAACTGGCCCTTGTCATCGAGATCAGCCAGGCCAGGCAGCGGATGGACGTCCGTCTTCGCCTTGCGCAGCTTCAGCGCCACCGCATCGGCATCGTCGGTCATGTTGATGCGGCTGTAATCGGACGGATCCGATTTCGACATCTTCTTGGACCCGTCGCGCAGGCTCATGATGCGCGCGGCCGGACCGCCGATTACCGGGTTCGGCAGCGGAAAAAACTCGACGCCGTAATCGTTGTTGAACTTCTGGGCGATGTCGCGCGCCAGTTCCAGATGCTGCTTCTGGTCCTCACCCACCGGCACATGCGTCGCCCGGTAAGCCAGGATGTCAGCCGCCATCAGCACCGGATAGGTGTAGAGCCCGACCGAGGCGTTTTCGCGATCCTTGCCGGCCTTGTCCTTGAATTGGGTCATGCGGTTGAGCCAGCCGATACGGGCGACACAGTTCAGGATCCAGCCCAGGCGCGCATGGGCACCGCACTGGCTCTGCGGGAAGACGATCGAGCGCTTGGGATCGATACCGGCCGCCAGGAAGGCTGCCGTCACCTCGCGGATGGCATGGCGCAGATCCTTGGGGTCCTGCCACAGCGTGATGGCGTGCAGATCGACGATGCAGAAGATGCTGTCCATATCGTGCTGCATGCGCACCCAGTTGCGCACGGCACCGAGATAGTTGCCGAGATGCAGGTTGCCGGTCGGCTGGACGCCGGAAAAGATGCGATTCATTGGGTTTGGACCCCCGAATTCCCTAGATGATGTGGCAAAAGGCTCCCCATCGGCCCCTGGGCGTGCCCCCAAGGCGACCGAAGCCGCTTTGGGTTATTGCCGTCAGGACCGCTTTTCGCAAGCCTTTTCATAGACTTGACATCTGGATTTACGGCCCGTTTATGGCCCCGGGCTATTGAAAATCCCCCCGATCCGCCTAATATCCTCAACTGCAGGAGTTGCGGCCGTGGCGGATGTGACCAGGGACCGACAGCTTCCACGAAACAACGCTAGGGAGCGGAGACACACATGGTCACTCGACCGAATAGCCCATATGCCATGCGGAGCCAGGCCAGCACCGCCGAACTGGATGTCGGCCTGCGCGCCTATATGCTCAAGGTCTATAACTACATGACCAGCGGCCTGGTCCTGACCGGCATCCTCGCTTACATGTTCGGCACCGTGCCGGCACTGCAGGATCTGCTTTATGTCGTGACCCCGCGCGGCGTCACCATGAGCGGCCTCGGCTGGGTCGTCACCTTTGCGCCTTTGGCCCTGATCTTCTTCTTCAGCTTCAGCATCCGCAGCATGAGCCTGGGTGCCGCGCAGCTCACCTTCTGGGCCTTCTCGGCGCTGATGGGCATGTCGCTGTCCTCGGTCTTCATGCTCTATACCGGCGTCAGCATCGCGCGCATCTTCTTCATCACCGCCGCCACCTTCGGTGCGATGAGCCTCTACGGCTACACCACCAAGCGTGACCTCACCGGCATGGGCAGCTTCCTGATGATGGGCCTGTTCGGCATCATCATCGCCGGCCTGGTCAACATCTTCCTGCAGAGCCCGGCGCTGTACTTCGCCTATTCGGTGATCGGCGTGCTGCTCTTCATCGGCTTCACCGCCTATGACACGCAGAAGATCAAGGAGACCTATTGGGCCGGTGACGATGGCGTCGCGATGGGCAAGAAGGCGATCTATGGCGCCCTGCAGCTCTATCTCGACTTCATCAACCTGTTCCTCATGCTGCTGCGCCTGTTCGGCAATCGCCGCTAAAGAATCAGCTGCAAAGCTATCGAACCGGGGCCCTTGCGGCCCCGGTTTTGTTTTGGCCATTCGCCTGACCCAATACCGCCCCCTAAAGCCTTCTGGCGGAACCGCGTTCCATGCGCCGGAGCTGAATCGCTCGATCCGGCTCTACTCAAGTCAAAAGGATAGAGGGCGATTCACGTTTTTGATGCGAGCAAGGGGCTTCCATCAAAAACGATCGCGCTCTAGTCTGCCGCCGCGCTGGCGGGACCATCCGGGATGGCTCGCCGCAATCAAGGGGAGCAAGATGTACAAGCTTTATTATTCGCCGGGTGCCGCCTCGGTCGCACCGCAGGCCGTGCTGGAAGAAGCCGGCGTGTCGTATCAGTTGGAACTGGTCGATACCTCGCAGGGACAGCATCAGACCGCGGCCTATCTCAAGCTCAACCCGACCGGCAAGGTGCCGGCTTTAGGCATTGATAACGGTGACACGATCAGCGAATCCGCCGGGCTGTGCATCTACCTCGCGGACCGTCATCCGCAAGCCGGCCTGGCTCCCACGGTCAACGACCCGAAGCGCGGCGCCTTCCTGCAATGGCTGATGTATCTCACCAACACGCTGCAGCCGGCCGATCTGCGCTACTATTATTCCGACCGCTATACCGCCAATGCCACCGAAGCGGCCGGCGTCAAGCAGCAGGCGATGACTGAAATCGCCACCTGCTGGACCCGGGTCGACAGCCATCTTGCGGAACATGGTCCCTATCTGCTGGGCGACCGCTTCAGCGCCGCCGATATCTTCTGCTGGATGCTCTCGACCTGGCAGGATGCCTGCCCCGGTCTCTATGAGCGCTATCCGCATGTGAAGAAGCTGGCCGATCTCGTGGCCGCGCGGCCGGCGGTCCAGCGCGTGCAGCAGGCCAATAGCTGAACCGACGTGATGACGACACCGCGCGCGATCCTGGAATTCTGGTTCTCACCGCAGGCGCGTCCGCTCTGGTTCGAGCAGGACAAGGCCTTCGATGCGGCGATCCAGGCGCGCTTCGGTGCCGCCATCCATGCCGCCCAGCAAGGCGAACTCGAGTCCTGGCAGCAATCGCCGGAAGCGACCCTCGCCTTGCTGCTGCTGCTCGATCAGTTCAGCCGCAATGTCTATCGCGGCCAGGCCAAGGCCTTTCTCGGCGATGCGCAAGCACGCGCCATCGCCGACCGCGCCATCGCCAAGGGTTTCGACCGGCAATTCGATTACGATCGCCGGCGCTTCTTCTACCTGCCCTTCGAGCATGGCGAGAGCCTGGCCGACCAGCAACGCGCCGTCATGCTGTTCGAGCGCGCCTTGGACGAAGTGCCGCCGCAGGAGCGCGACTGTGCCGCCGAACAGCTCGATTACGCCCACCGGCACCGCATCATCATCGAGCGTTTCGGCCGCTTCCCCCATCGCAACGAGGCCCTGGGCCGGCCCAGCACGGAAGCCGAGATCGCCTTCCTGCGCGAACCGGGTTCGTCCTTCTGACTCCACCCTTCTATCGCCGGTCACCGGCGTTCCCGGCCCCGTGATCGATCGCATGCCGTCATGGTTCAGCCTTTGAAAGCCCCGACCGCTTCGGCTAAAGTCGCCACCGGTTTAAAAAAACGGGCAGATCAATGACCTATCCTCGCTATTCCAGCACCCTGCTGCGCAGCCTCGCCGGCTCCCTGGTGGTCTCGACCTGGCTCGCAGGTGCAGCGATGTTGCAGCCGGCCCAGGCCGATTATCTGGCGGCCGAGGCAGCCCTGAAGGCCAATGATCTGCCGCGCGCCATTCCGCTGCTGGCCGAGGAGGCCAAGCTCGGCAATCCGGTCGCCGCCTATAATCTCGGCAAGATCTATGAGAATGGCGGCGATGGCGTGCCGCAGAATTACGGCCAGGCGATCGTCTGGTACAAGCTGGCGGGCGATGTCGGTGCGATGCCGACCCAGTTCGACGGCCGCGCCCTCGGCCCCGATGCCGCCGATCTCATTTTCGCCGCCCAGCTTTACGCGCAATACAATCTCGGCCGGCTCTATGAGGCGGGCAAGGGCACGCAGCAGGATGTCGCCACGGCGGTGCAGTGGTATCAGCGCGCCGCCCAGCAGGATCTCGATGTCGCACAGCAGCGCCTGGTGCATATCTTCCGCGAAGGCGAAGGTGCGGTTGCGCCCAATCCGGTGGAATCGACCAAGTGGCTGGAGCGCCTGGCGCAAGGCGGCAATGTGCCGGCCATGTCCGATCTCGGCACCGCCTATCTGCAAGGCATCGGCGTCGAGAAGAATGCCAAGATCGCCCATGACTGGTATCTGCGCGGCGCCTCGCGCGGCAGCGGCGAGGCGCTGTTCAATCTCGGCCTGCTCTATCAGTCCGGCTATGCCGGCGATCCCGATTTCAAGCGCGCCGCCGACTATTACATGCGTGCCGCCAATGCCAATAGCGGCCGGGCGATGATGGCGCTGGGCGATCTCTATGCCAATGCCCAGGGCGTTTCCCGCAGCATGTCCCAGGCCCTCGCCTGGTACGAGCTGGCGGCCGATCGCGGCGTTGCTGAAGCCGTCGCCAAGCGCGATTCCCTCACCCGCTCACTGGCCGATAGCGACGTCAGCCAGGCCAATACCATCGCCGCCGCCTGGCAGCCGCAGCCGGATCTGACGCCGCTGCCGGAAGCCGTGCCGCCCTTGCCCTCGGCGCCGCAACAGCCCTCGCTGTTGCCCGGTACGCCGGCCACCCAGCCGGCCCCGGATCAATCCGGCCAGCCCGGCATCCCCGACGTCCTGCCGACCCTGCAGAATACCGGCCTG
>DATMUQ010000558.1:0-5873 GCA_035563795.1 Terriglobales bacterium
CGAAGCAATCGCGACCGGACTGCCGGATCTTCAGCCGGCACAGCTCTGCAGGATCGGTCCCGCCGGGAGCGCCATACCGGGCGCACCGATGGCAATCGTTGCCCCCGGGACCGGGCTTGGCGTGGCCTCTGTCGTCTTCGGTCCCGCGGGCCGTACCATCGTCACCAGCGAGGGCGGTCATGCTGGCCTTGCCAGCCTCGGCAACCACTATGATGACATCATCGCCATTCTTCGCCGCCGCTATGGCCGTGTTTCAGCGGAGCGGGTCCTGTCTGGCGCCGGCCTGGTCAATCTGCATCAGGCCATCAACGCGCTCGAAGGCGATGCGACACCACACTGGACGCCGAGCGAGGTAACCGCTGCGGCATTGGACGGCAGTTCGCCTGCCTGCCGTGCAGCTATGGACGCTTTCTGTGCGTTCCTGGGGGCAGTTGCGGGAGATATAGCGCTTACTTTCGGGGCTCGAGGCGGCATCTATATAGGTGGTGGAATCGTTCCACGTTTTGTCGACCAATTGGCTCGTTCCGAATTTCGGGCCCAGTTCGGTGCCAAGGGACGCCTGCGTGCTTATGTCGAGCGGATTCCGACCTGGGTTATCCAACATCCAACACCAGCCTTTGTCGGCCTGACGAATCTCGCCAAATTGGCCCGCCAACAGGCACATCTGCACCTGGGCCGATAGGACGAGCCGAACCATGCCAACGGAAATCGGACGCCCCTTATCGACCAGGGAAGCCATGCGTCGGTTTTGGCGGACCGCCAGCGGCTTTTGGCGCGAAACGGTGGCCTGGTGCCTGATTGCCATGCTTGTTACCGGCGTGGTGCTGCAGGTGCTTGTTCAATACCGCCTCAATTATTGGAACCGTGATTTTTTCAACGCGCTGGAAGCTCGCGATAGCAGCCAGATCTGGGACCTCGTGCAAAGATTCTTCATCCTCACAGCGGCGAGCATCTTTCTGGCTGTTGTCGCGGTTTGGGGGCGGATGACTTTCCAGCGGCTATGGCGTGCCTGGCTCACCGGCCGGCTGATCCGAGAGTGGCTTGAGGATGCGCGGCTTGCCAGCGATGCTCCCATAGACTTCGTGGTGGGCCTACTCGGTTCACTGTTGTCAGCTGGGACATTCGTGACCGTGTTGTGGAATGTCGGCGGCGTATTGGTGGTTCCGATCTGGGGAACGATTGTAAACGTCCCGGGCTATCTTGTCGCCGCGGCGGTCGTTTATGCAGCGCTACCTACATTATCAATGATGGTCGTGGGACGCTCCATGGTCGCCGCTATCGAGCGGAAGAATCAGGCCGAGGCAGATTTCAAATATGTCGTGGCCAGGGTCAATACCCGCACGACGCTGACACCACATGCGGAAGATGCGGCAACCCTGGCAGCCGCGCAGGAAAGTGTCATCGGCCACTGGAAGAAGCTATGTTGGCAGTATATGCGGGGAACGATTATCTCCCACGGAAACTCATTGGTGGTCCCGGTCATCGGGCTGGTTCTATGTACGCCAAATTATGTCATGGGCCGCATGACACTCGGAGAGGTTACGCAAGCAGCAGCGGCCTTTGTCGCGGTCCAAAGCGCCTTTAACTGGCTGGTCGACAACACGCCGCGCCTCGCCGAGTGGGTATCTTCGGCTTACCGTGTCGGCATTCTTCTATGTACCCTGGATACGCTCGATCGCGAACGGAAGCATAAGCAATAGAGTGAGCTCGCATAGGGGCGATATGTACATCCTCAGCCGGTGCGAGACCTTTCCCGCAGAGGCAAAAATCGCCAATTAGGTTTTGATTATTGACGCCTGTCATACAAGAATCTGGATGCAGGAGGGTCTTATGCGGTCGCATACGGGGCGCGCCCCGACACCCGGCGTCCATCAGGCAGCTGCACATTAAGAATGGTAGTTTACCGGCTGATCACCCGCTCCAAATGCCAGGCCGTTCATGAGAAGCGTCACCACAGTTCTATCCTCTACGGGCATAAAGTGATGATAGAATTGCGCCACACCGTAGAAATTTGCCGACACCTGAAGACATACGATGTCGTCGGCCTCGGCTTTGAGCGCCTTGAATGCATTGGTTGATGCGACGGGCACGGCGACAATGACTTGCGACGGCTTTTGCAGCCGCATCGCCCGGATCGCTGCGATCATGGTGGAACCGGTTGCTGCTCCGTCATCGACGAGAATGGCAACGCGATCACGGGCCCTAATGAGCCGGCGACCGTCAGCATACAGCTTGCGGCGGCGATCGATTTCGCCACGCTGATAGGCGATTTCCTGCTCGACATAGCGCGCGGATACGTCAGCCATCGCGACAGTGTTAGGCTCCAGAAAGGGGTGATCTTCCGCCGCCTCGGCGATGGCGCCGATTGCGAGTTCCGGAGAGAGGGGATGACGCAGTTTTCGGACGATCACCACGTCCAGCGGCGCGTCAAGGCTATGCGCAATTTCATATGCGATTGGCACGCCGCCTCGTGGCAATGCATAGACAATTGGTCTCAGCGCGGCGAGCGGCAGCAGCTTTGGCGCCAGTTGGTGTCCTGCGTCTTCACGATCTCGAAAGATGATCTGCTTTTGCATGTTGGTCATCCGCATATTTCTCCACCGGCTGGCCTTTGGCTTGTTCCTTATGAGAACGACTTAAGCCTTCCAACAGGCCGAGGAGTTGCTGCCCAGCCTCATCGAGGGACCAGCTATTATCGATCACAAAGCATTCGGGTGATGGGATGTAGTCGGGCAGACGCGCCAATCTGAGGGCGACGTCTCCGTCAGTCTCGCGGCTGCGCCCCATCAGGCGCCCGCGAAGAACATCCTGCGGGGCGGAAATATAGACCTGCACAAGATCAGGCATGCGTTCCAGGGCGCACGGCAGATAGGCCCGGGAGCCATTCAAAAGAACCGAGAGACCCTTTTCCAGCCATGTTCCGACCTCGAGGCCGGCGCCATATCGATACCCATGTGCGGCCCAGTCAAATAAGAAGATCCCATGATGCCGTCGGAGATCGAATTCGGCGTCGGACAATGAGATGTAATTCTCATGGCCCGCTTGCGCCGGGCGCGTGATGTAGCGATGGGCAAAGGCAACCGGACAATCTTGTTTCAGGTGAGCGCGGCAATAGGCGATCAGGCTATCCTTCCCGACCCCTGATGGTCCCATCAAGTAGATCAGCCTTCCACGCATTATCTTAGTTTAAGGTTTCAAGCGGGGAGTGAACTGATGCAGATCAAGAAAGTCGCCAGCCAATGCGACATTATTTTTTTAAATACCCACTTGTTTGAGATGATCGGGGGCTCGGTTGTTGAAGCTGCGTCGTATCGCCATCGATACATATCGCGAAAATGTTGCGTATCTGGCACGGAGCTGCCCGCTATACCGTGTCGAGAAATTCCAGGGACTTGAGAAAATACAAATCACGTGCCGGGAACGCACGATCGTTGCTGTTCTCAATATCGTCGATGACCCGCGATTTCTAGCCCGAGATGAGCTTGGCCTGTCTGAGCAAGGTTTCAGACAACTCGGCCTACCTGAAGGGACAGAGGTTGACGTGTCACAGGCACCGCCGCCGCCTAGTCACGAGGCTGTGCGCGCCAAGATTCTGGGCGCGACGCTACGCGATAGCGATTTCGACGCAATTATTGGCGATTTGACCGCAAATCGGTACTCCAAGATGGAGATTGCTGCCTTCCTCGTGGCCTCGGCTGGTTCGCTTTCGACCGATGAAGTGCTGGACCTGACCAAGGCGATGGCCGCCGCCGGCACCTTGTTGCATTGGCGGACAAGGCCTGTGGTGGACAAGCATTGCATCGGGGGTGTTCCTGGGAACCGTACATCCATGATCGTGGTGCCGATTG
Organism: Terriglobales bacterium; assembly: GCA_035563795.1. GTDB lineage: Bacteria > Pseudomonadota > Alphaproteobacteria > Dongiales > Dongiaceae > Dongia_B. The sequence goes on from DATMUQ010000558.1 coordinate 3,849, forward strand.
TCGCGGCTCATGGCCTCGTCATGCCAAAGACCTCCTCTCGCGCCATTACCTCGCCAGCAGGTACCGCTGACACGATGGAGGTCTTGGCACGTGTTGCCGTCGATGTGCAGGAAATGCAAGCCATTGTCGGCGCGGTGAACGGCTGTATCGTCTGGGGTGGCCATGTCAATCTGGCACCGGCAGATGACATCTTGATCTCTGTAGAGCGGCCGCTTGGAATCGATACACCTGAGCAGCTTGTTGCCTCGATCATGGCGAAGAAGCTGGCTGCAGGCTCAACCCATTTGATCATTGATATACCGATCGGCCCCTCAGCCAAGGTCAGATCGCAAAGCAGCGCCATCCCTTTGCGGAAGTTGTTCGAGCAGATCGGCGGCCGCCTCGGAATAGAGCTGGAGGTCTTGATAAGCGACGGTAGCCAGCCGATTGGTCGGGGCATCGGCCCGGTTCTCGAAGCCCGGGATGTACTGGAGGTCCTAAATTGCGATCCCAAAGCGCCCCGGGATTTGCGTGAACGGGCGCTCGCGCTGGCTGCGCGGGTGCTGGAATATGACCCGCAGCTACGCGGCGGCAGGGGATATGCGCGCGCAAAGGAATTGCTCGATTCAGGTGCCGCCGCCGAGCAGATGAAGCGTATCATTGCCGCCCAGGGTGAGAATTCGTCGCCTCCCCTTGGCAGGATGAATCTCGATGTCTTGTCAGATACCGATGGCATCGTCGTAAATATTGACTGTTACCGCATCGCGCGTCTTGCCGGATTGGCAGGGGCCCCTATCGAGAAAGGTGCCGGCATCGACTTGTTCAAAAAGGTGGGCGATCCGGTGCAAGCTGGGGAACCGCTGTATCGTATCTATGCGGGACATCAGAACGATCTTGAATTCGCCGTCAGGGCCGCAAATATGGACGCCGGCTACAGCCTGGGTTCTCTCATCCGAGCGGAGGGCCTGCCCGGCAATCACCGTTGACGTTCAGTCCCTACCGCTGACAGCTGAGGCCAGAACAATCGCTCTGAAAATAGTGATCAGCCGATCGGGCCGGACCTCGGCACCCCGGTTTCACCTGATCTACATCAAACCTCCATATGGGCCGATCAGCTATCCTAAAATATCTTTTGGACGAGAGCGGCGCTGCTATGTTGCAAACGAAGGCCGTCTATGCTTATCGAGTTTGCATCGCAAACACGGCCTGCCGTTTCGCCCTGCGACTATTTTCCCTGTCAGCCATATGTTTCATCACAATGATATGGGCGACCACCGCCGAACCTACCAACCAACGTGGCTGTGTGGCAATCCTCCTCTATCATCGATTTGGCGCGGTCGCGGATGGGGAGATGACAGTGACCATGCCCGTCTTCCTGGAGCAGTTACGGATCCTCCGCGAAGATGGTTTCCAGGTTATCTCCCTTATTGATCTGCTCTCCCGGCTCGGAAACAAGGACACGGCGCTGCCTGCAAAGGCGGTGGTTATTACCAGCGATGACGGCCATATCTCGGTTTATCAGGAGATGTTTCCGATCATCCGGCGCGAATATCTGCCGCTGACACTCTTCGTCTATCCTTCTGCGATCTCCAATGCCAGCTATGCCATGACCTGGGCGCAGCTGCAGGAGATGCAGAAGACGGGGCTGGTGGATATCGAGTCTCACAGCTACTGGCACCCAAACTTCAAGACCGAACGCCGGCGGTTGTCGCCCGAAGCGTATCGGCGCTTTGTCCAAGATCAATTGCGACGATCAAAGGCGGTTCTCGAACAGAAATTTGGATCTGCTGTCAATGTCCTGTCATGGCCGTTTGGCATCTATGATGCCGATCTTATTCAAGCAGCAAAAATGGCCGGCTATACGGCCGCGGTGACAATCGAGCGCCGGCCGGTGACTGCCGCGGACAATGTTATGGCATTGCCACGATATATTGTGACTAACGATGACACGGGCGGGACCTTCCGCCACATGCTGTCATGTTCGAGGTAGCGGTCATGCGGCGGCTGAAGAAGGCGCATCTTCCATCACCGATGGCCAGGGGGCGA
>DATMUQ010000559.1:0-3458 GCA_035563795.1 Terriglobales bacterium
GGCCGAGCCCCGGCCGGGTCGCCCGCAATCCCGGCGAGGTGCGCTTCGACACCATGTCGGTGGAAGGGCCGATGGCGCGCAACGTCGCCGATGTGGCGCTGATGCTGGATGCCATGGTCGGCTATGACCCGATGGATCCGATCTCGCTGCCGGCACCGGCCGAGAGCTTTCTTGACGCGGCTTTGGCCGGCCGGCTGCCGAAGCGGGTCGCGGTCACCGCCGATTTCGGCATCACCCCGGTCGAGCCCGCCACCCGGGCGGTGCTGGCGGCGGCGATCGAGAAGATGCGGGCGGCCGGGATCGAGGTCGTCGAACGCTGCCCAGACTTCGCCGGGGTGCCGGCCGCCTTCCAGACCCTGCGGGCACTGGGATACGCGACCTCCATGCGCCCGCTGATGGAACGCCACCGCGACCTGCTCAAGCCGGACGTGATCTGGAACATCGAAAAGGGGCTGGCTTTGACCGCCGAGGAAATCGGCCAGGCAGAGCGGCGCCGCAGCCGGCTCTATGGCGACATGGTCGCCTTCCTGCGCGAGGTCGATGTGCTGATCGGCCCCGCGGCCTGCACACCGCCGCGGGATATTTCGGAGCGCTGGGTCCGGGTGGTCGATGGGATGGAGTTGGAGAACTATGTCGACTGGCTGAAGATCGCCTCGGTGATCACGGTCAGTTCCTGCCCGTCGCTCTCGCTGCCCTCCGGTTTCACCCCCGACGGCAAGCCGGTCGGGCTGCAGATCATCGGCCGGCCGCGCGGCGAGGCTGATTTGCTCGCAACTGCCAAATCGCTCGAGTCGCTGTTCGGACTCGCCGGGGAGGTCCCGATCGACCCCCGAACTTTATGAAATTATTCAGCAATTTGTGACCTTATGACAACTTGTAGGAAGTCTCCTGCACCCGATATAGTGTGAGAGATTTGTTGCAACAGCGAATTTGCGCCCGCGAAAGTCCTGACTCTCGATAGGGCAGATTTGCACTGCAAAATCAGCGAGATAGCTCAGCGAGCCGGCGATGAACGAAATCAGTCCCAAGTCCCATATCGACCCGAATATCCAGCACGGGGTCCGCGGCCGGTATGTCGACGAGATCGATGCCGGCATGACGGCGGTCTTCACCAAGACCGTGACCGAGGCCGATATCGTCCTTTTTGCCGGTATTTCCGGCGACACCAATCCGGTGCATCTGGACGAGGATTTCGCCAAATCGACCATGTTCAAGGGCCGGATCGCCCATGGCATGCTCAGCGCCAGCTTCATTTCGACGGTTTTCGGCACGAAATTGCCGGGACCGGGTTGCATCTACCTGTCCCAATCGCTCAAATTCAAAGCGCCCGTGCGGATCGGCGACACTGTGCTCGCCCGGGTGACGGCAACCTTGGTCGACCAGAACAAGGGCCGGGTGACATTTGAGACCACCGCCCATGTCGGCGACACGCTGGTGATGGACGGCGAGGCCCAGCTTCTGGTACCCAAGCGACCGGTTAGCTAGAAATCAGGCGCGCGCCCTCTTGCGGCTGCGCTGCAGGGAAGGGTGCAATGGATGGTGCAGGCGATGCGACAGCATCCGATCTGCGGCAGACGGGACTGGCGCGGCACGGCATGCGACTGATCCGTCATTACCAGGATGTTCCGGCGGAAGCCCGCGGGGCAGTCGTTGCGCTGGGCAATTTCGACGGCGTGCATCTTGGCCATCAGCAGGTCCTGGCGAGTACAGCCGACATTGCCCGTGACTTGAAGGCGCCGCTGGCAGTGATGACCTTCGAGCCGCATCCGCGCAGCTATTTCCGCCCCGACCAGCCGGCCTTCCGCCTGACCCCCTTCCGCATCAAGATGCGCCACCTGCAGGCGCTCGGTGTCGATTTCACCTTCAACCTGCCTTTCGATGCGGCTCTGGCTGCCCATACCGCCGAAGAATTCGTGCGCGAGGTGCTGGTCCACGGGCTGCACATCGCCCATGTGGTGGTCGGCTATGATTTCTGCTTCGGCAAGAATCGCGGCGGCAATGTCGAGACCCTCCGCCAGTTCGGTGAGCAGCTCGGCTTTGGCGTCACCGCCATCGGCGCCTGCCAAGATGCCAGTGGTGCGGTCTATTCCTCGACCCTGATCCGCGACCAGCTTCTGGCCGGCGAGCCTGCCGCCGCCGCCGTGGCGCTCGATCGTCCCTGGGAGATCGAAGGCCGGGTCGAGCATGGCGACAAGCGCGGCCGGCAACTGGGCTTCCCGACGGCCAATGTGGCGCTGGGCGATTACATGGAACCGCGCTTCGGTGTCTATACCGTCAAGGCCGCCGTCGATGACGGCGAGGCGCCGCGCTGGATCAGCGGTGTCGCCAATCTCGGCCGCCGGCCGACGGTGGGTGGCACCCGCGTGCAGCTCGAAGTGCATCTCTTCGATTACCAGGGCGACCTCTACGGCAAGCATCTGCGCGTCGCCTTCCTCGGTTTCATCCGGCCGGAAATGAAGTTCAATGGCCTCGACCAGCTGAAGGCGCAGATCGCTGCTGACAGCGCCACAGCACGTAAGATGCTGGCTGACTATGCCGGGCCGCAGCCGGGCCATCTGCCGGCGACCGATCATGCCGCGGAGGCCCATCGATGAGCCGCCCGCATCGCGTCACGCTTTCACCGACGATCCTGCTGATACGAATTATCGCCGCCCGCGCCGCCTAGCGCGCGTGGGCCGCGTCGACGCGATTTCATCGCGCAGTCAGCCTGATCGTTTTCAGTCAAAAGAGACAGACCCGTGGATTACAAGACAACCGTTTTTCTGCCCAAGACCGACTTCCCCATGCGCGGCGATTTGCCGACCAAGGAGCCGGGCATCCTGCAAAGCTGGCAGGAGATGGGCCTCTTCAAGAAGCTGCGCGCGCAATCGAAGGGCCGCACCAAGTTCGTGCTGCATGACGGCCCTCCCTACGCCAACGGCAACATCCATATCGGCCATGCGCTCAACAAGATCCTCAAGGACGTGATCAATCGCGGCCAGCAGATGCTCGGCAAGGATGCCTGCTACATCCCCGGCTGGGACTGCCATGGCCTGCCGATCGAATGGAAGATCGAAGAGAAGTACCGCAAGGCCGGCAAGGACAAGGACGCCGTGCCGATCAACGAATTCCGCCAGGAATGCCGCGATTTCGCCGCCGAGTGGATCAATATCCAGCGCGAGGAATTCAAGCGCCTTGGCGTCGAGGGTGACTGGGATCATCCCTATACCACCATGGCCTATCCGGCCGAGGCGCAGATCGTGCGCGAGATCGGCAAGTTCCTGATGAACGGCGGGCTCTATCACGGCGCCAAGCCCGTGATGTGGTCGGTGGTCGAGCAGACCGCGCTCGCCGACGCCGAGGTCGAGTATCACGACCACCTCTCGACCACGGCCTGGGTGCGCTTCCCGGTAATCAAGGCTTCGGTTACTGCGCTCATCGGCGCTGCCGTGGTGATCTGGACCACCACGCCGTGGACG
>DATMUQ010000560.1:0-5276 GCA_035563795.1 Terriglobales bacterium
ATTGCCGATGAGGCAATCCTGCTCAGTTACGGCAAGGCCGAGGGTGTGCAGCATAAGCTGATGCCGGGCCAGCCTTTCCCGCCGATGATGGCGCCGATCTATCGCATCATGGCCAAGGAATTCGGCCTGCCGGTTTCCGAAGAAGCGGTGGAGGGGTTCCGCCTGTCGATCCCGCGCTGGCCGGCCTTCCCGGATTCAGTCGCCGCTTTGCGCCGGCTCAAGCAGGACTTCCGCCTGGTGGCGATGACCAATTCCGACAATTGGGCGCTCGGCCATTTTGCGCGCACGCTGGAGATGCCGTTCGACGACACCGTCACAGCGGAGGATGTCGGCACCTGCAAACCGGATCCGCAATTCTTCGCCTATGCCCGCGGCCGCGAGAGCGTGCACGGCTACAAGTTCGGCGATTATCTGCATGTGGCGCAGAGCCAGTATCACGATATCGGTGTCGCCATGGAACTCGGCTATCAGGTGTGCTGGATCGAGCGGCGCCAGGGGCGCCAGGGCTTCGGCGGAACACCGGCGCCGGAGCGGGTGGCACAGCCGCATTATCATTTCGGCACTCTCGCCGGCCTCGCGGTTGCGGTCGAAGCCGGGGACTGAGAAGCGGCCAAGCGCCGAAGACACACACATCGCTCATCGCTCCATCAGATCGGTCGCTCTGCCAATAATTGTACTTTGGCATGGGAATTGTATCCGTAGCATCGCCGCTTCGGGAATATTTTCGTCATATTCCGCTGAAGCCGCTGATTGCTGATGCCGGTGGGGCCACCGGTCCAATGGAGGGGTGAGCGATGATGAGTAGCAATGTGGCTGCGTATAAAGCCGCGTTTGACAGCTTGAACAGCGGCAGCAAGGCGGGCGCGGGTGCCGATAAGAGCGCGGACAAGGCTGGGGCTGCAGCCTTGTCCGCGGCGGGATCCCAGACAACGGATACGGTGCATTTATCGGCGGCCGCGAAATCCATCGCCGCTCAGACTGCCGGCTCCAGCGCGAAAAAGGGCTACTATGAGCAGCTGATGCCGACGCGTGCGGGCTTTTCCTCGGCAAATCTTGCCTTGGGGATCACCAAGCCCGGTGCCGAGCCCTTCTCGAAGGGCAAAACGCTGGCCCAGGTCGCCGATGCCGCCCGGGCGGAACTCGACAAGCAATATAGCGCCATGGGGGTCAGCGGCCAGCCGTTCGATCCGAACAGCCCGGATGGCCAGGACGGCTATTCGCTGATGGGCAATCTCGATCGGCGTGCCTTGCTGGCCATCGCCAATAACCAAGGCGGCAAATTCAGCAAGCAGGAACAGCAGATCGCCACCAGCATCATGCAGCAGCAGCAGAGCCTGGCTTCCGGCCAATTTTCCGGGCCGAGCTCAATGCAGGATAGCTGGGTCGATATCTATGCCAATGATCCTGCTGCACGCCAGCAGGCCAGCCTGCATTGGCTCGACCAGGTCAGCGATGACGAGAAGAAGACCATGGGCTGGGTATCCGCCCGTGCGCAGGTCCAGGCCGGCGCGACACCACAGGCTCCTGGCGCCGGAAACTTCCACGCCGTCTGACGATCACCGTCTCAGACATCGCGTCGATAGGGTGGTGGATCCATGCTGTCGTCATGGGGCGTTTCCTTGAACGCACCTGGCGACAGCTCCAGCCACATCGCGTTAATGGCGGCGAAGGCGGCGGCGAAGGAAAGACCGAGGATCCAGCTGAAATACCACATCTGTCGTCTCGCTCAGTAGGAATGGTTCTCGTCGGAGATCTGGTCGATGGTGACCGGTCCCCGCATCACCCGATAGACCCAGGACGTGTAAATGATGATCAGCGGCAGGAAGATTCCGGTCACTGCCGTCATCACGCCCAGGGTCAGCTTGCTCGATGAGGCATCCCAGACCGAGAGGCTGGAATTCGGATCGATCGATGAGGGCAGCAGGAGCGGGAACAGGCTGATCCCGGCCGTACCGATGATGCCGGCAATGCCGAGTGCGCTGAGCAGCCAAGTCAAGGCCGGCAGATGGCCGCCCCGTACCATCATCGCCGCCAGCAGCGGCCCGGCAAAACCCAGGGCCGGGAGCGCCATGGTGATCGGCATGGCGCTGTAATTGGCCAGCAGGGCACCGGGCATTTGTGCGACCTGTTTCAGCACCGGGTTCGACGGACCGTTGGGATCGATCGCCGATTGCACGGCGTAGCCATCCAAATGCTGCACCCAGAAGCCGCCGATGGCGAACAGCACCACTGTCGCCAGGCCGGCGAAGACGACGGCCCGTTGCGCGCGGAGCTGCACCAGATTGCGGGTCTTGCCGGAGAGCCAGACAGCGCCGTGCATGGTCAGCATGGCGACGCTGACCAGGCCGCACAGGAGCGCGAAGGGGTTGAACAGCGCCCAGAACGAGCCCTCATAGGTCATGCGCAGATCGGCATCGAAGCGGAAGGGCACCCCCTGCAACACATTGCCGAAGGCGACGCCGAAGACCAGGGCCGGGACCAGACCGCTGACGAAGAGGGCGCCGTCCCAGAAATTGCGCCAGCGGGGATCGGTGAGCTTGCTGCGAAACTTGAAGCCGACCGGGCGCAGGATCAGCGCCAGCAGAAGCAGCAGCATGGCGAAATAGAAGCCGGAGAAGGCCACGGCATAAAGCGGCGGCCAGGCGGCGAAGGTGGCGCCGCCGCCAAGGATGAACCAGACCTGGTTGCCTTCCCAGACCGGCCCGACGGTGTTGATCACCACACGCCGCTCACCATCGGTGCGGGCGACAAAAGGCAGCAGGATCGCGGTGCCGAGATCGAAACCGTCCATCACGGCGATGGCGATCAGCAGGATCCCGAGGACAGCCCACCAGATCATGCGGAGGATTTCATAAGCTTCCATTTTCTCGTCCTCCTACTTGGCCGCGCGCCAGCGATAATTGGCAGCAGGTGCCGGGGTCGGTCCATGGTTGGCGGGACCCTCGCGGATGGTGCGGATCATCAGATAGAGCTCGACCACCGCCAGAGCTGAATAGAGCAGGATGAAACCGCTGAGCGACAGCCAGACATTGCTGGTGCTGATCGATGAGGCCGAGAGGAAGGTCGGCAGCACGCCGTCAATGGTCCAGGGCTGGCGCCCGCCTTCCGCCACATACCAGCCGACCTCGATTGCCAGCCAGGGCAGTGGTAGCGAGATGCAAGAGAGCCAGAGCAGCCAGCGATAGCGCTCCAACTGCCGGCGGCTGGAGAGATAGAACATGGTGGCGAAGAGCAGAATGAAATAGAAGCCGAGCCCGACCATGAGCCGGAAGCACCAGAACAGCACGGCGACATTCGGCACCGTATCCCAGGAGGCTTTCTGGATCAGATCCTCGCTGGCATGGGCGACATCGGCGGTATAACGCTTCAACAACAGGCCGTAGCCGAGATCATCGGCATGCTGGTCAAAGGTCGCCCGCGCGGCGGTATCGGTACGGTCTTTCTGCAGCGCCTGCAGTGCGCCATAGGCTTGCATGCCGCTGCGGATCCGGCGGTCGGCATCGGCGACCAGATCCTTGATGCCGGTCACCTGCTTGTCGATCGAACGGGTGGCGATCAGGCCCAGCACATAAGGCACGCGGATGGCATAGCGGGTTTCATGGCCTTCCTGGCTCGGCAGGCCGACAATGGTGAAGGAGGCAGGCGCCGGCTCGGTGTCCCACATGGATTCAATGGCGGCGATTTTCATCTTCTGGTTTTCGCCGGCGGTGTAGCCGCTTTCGTCACCCAGCACGACCACCGACAAGGCGGATGCCAGGCCGAAGCTCACCGCCACCGCCATCGACCGCAGCGCCAAAGCGCGATGCCGGCCACGCAGCAGGTAATAGGCACTGATCGACAGCACGAACATCGAGCCGGTGACATAGCCGGCCGAGACCGTGTGCACGAACTTCGCCTGCGCCACCGGGTTGAACACCACATCGGCGAAGTTGGTCACTTCCATGCGCATGGTATCGATATTGAATTTGGCGCCGACCGGGTTCTGCATCCAGCCATTGGCGATCAGGATCCACAGCGCCGAGAGATTGGTGCCAAGCGCCAGCAGGCAGGTGACGATGAGATGCTCAACCCGCGATAGCCGGTTCCAGCCGAAGAAGAACAGGCCGACGAAAGTCGCCTCGAGGAAGAAGGCCATCAGGCCTTCGATGGCGAGCGGCGCGCCGAACACGTCGCCGACATAATGTGCGTAATAGGCCCAGTTGGTGCCGAACTGGAATTCCATGGTAATGCCGGTGGCAACGCCCATCGCGAAATTGATGCCGAACAGCATGCCCCAGAATTTCACCATGTCGCGCCAGATGGTGCGCCCCGTCGTGACATAGACGCTCTCCATGATGGCGAGCAGCACCGACAGGCCCAGGGTCAAGGGCACGAAGAGGAAGTGGTAGAGGGCGGTGAGGGCGAATTGCAGGCGCGAAAGATCGACGACATCCATGGGTGGTTACCTTCCGCTGGTTTGCTGGTCGCTGTTCACGTGGCTGGCTGCGGGATCGAAGGGGGCCATCAAATGGGCGGCCAAATCGGCTTCGGGGCGATGCGATGGGGAGAAGAAGAAATAGTAGATCAGGACAAGGGCGATCACCTTCAACACGATCACCCAGGCGATCTCGCGCCTCAGGCGCGACGAGCGCATGGTGCCGCCAGCCGGATGGCGTCGATAACCCGCGATCATGTCATCCCCGTCAGCAATCGGATAAGGCGATCACTTATCGACACTACTCTAGGTCGAAGGTTTGACAATCTCAATCATGTTGCAAATTGGAATTATGCGACAGATTGCTTCATGCGGTGCAAACGCCGCAGTTTTGTCGTTCCTGCCTATCCTGCTGTGCGGTCATTTTAACGCCGCGCGAAGCCGGCAGCTCAGGCCTCAGATGGCCTGGGCGAGGGCCAGGATCATCGGCGCCAGGATGATATTGGCGAGGCCGGCCAGGACCATCACCAGGCTGGCGACCGAGCCTTCCTCGCTGCCGAGTTCATGCGCCTTGGCGACGCCGACGGAATGCGCGCCCATGCCGAACATGGCGCCGCGGGCGAAGCTGGAACGCAGCTTCATGGTGGCCAGCAGGATCTCGCCGATCACCGCGCCGACGAGGCCGGTGATCGCCGTCGCGATGGCCGCCAGTTGTGGCACGCCGCCGATTTTCTCGCTCACCGCCATGGCGAAGGGTGTGGTGATCGAATGCGTCTCGAGCGTATGGGTGAGGTCAGGCGGCAGCGCCAGGAGATCGGCCAGGGCCCAGGCGCTCGACGCGGCAATGATGCTGCCGGCAGTG
>DATMUQ010000561.1:0-13755 GCA_035563795.1 Terriglobales bacterium
CGCTGGAGCGGCCGGCACGACCAGCCGGCAAAACCCCCAGGATCTGGCCGCGAGCTTCGCCAATATGGTGGCCAAGAGCACATCCTCGAACACGGCGAACGGGGATGGTGGCCGGATTTCCATCACCAAGACCGACAGCACGCCGCAGATGCCCAAGCCCCTGGTGAAGATCGACAGCGACCATACCGCTTTGTCGAGCACCGAGCCGACGGCAGCGAGCACGGAATCCGAGACGACGGGCGCCGACGCGACCGCAGCCCTCGGCGCCGGGGTCGAGGCAAGCGATGACGGTAGCGACGATTTCCGCTCTTTCAGCAGCTACTCCCCGCTCCTGGCAGGCAGCACCGGTTCGGGCCTGATCGGCAAGCCGGCCGACCCGCTGGCGGTCCTGCGCCAGCAGCTCGCCAATGCCTCGGTCCAGGACCAGGTCGCCGTCCACCTGCAGCGGGCCGTCAAGGACAGCGTCGACAAGATCAGCATCCAGCTGTCGCCGACCGAGCTCGGCCAGATCCATGTCAAAATGAAGGTCGACGACGACAAGAACGTTACCGCCACCATCACCGTCGAACGGCCGGCCACCCTCGATTTATTGCAGCGCGATACCAAGACGTTGGAACGCGCCTTGCAAGAGGCAGGGTTGAAGACCGATACCGGGAGCCTCTCCTTCTCGCTCCAGCGCGGAAATCAGGGCGATTCCTCTGATACGCCGGGCTGGGGACAGGGAAATGGCCGCCGGGTCGGGTCATCGGGGCAGGAAAATAACGCCGGCACGGCGGAAATTTCTGCCGCGACGGCCGGCAACCAAGTCGATACGGCCAATGGCCTTGTCAACGTTGCCGTCTAGGGAGGGCCAAGCGAACCTCCCGCAGGCAGTGGTGGAATGAAACAGTACGGCTTCCGGTCATAGACATCGGGACCCGACTGCGGCGGAAAGGAATTTGATATGGCAACCAGCGCAGTGTCGTCCGGCTCGGGCATGAATGTGGCGGACATTCTCAACCAGAATGCCGCGGCCGCCAATTCGAGTTCCAACTCGTCGGGCTCATCCGGGACCTCCGACACCTCCCAGAGCAGCACCACTACCGATATCAAGGGCCTCAATGACACCTACAATCAGTTCCTGCTGCTCCTGACCAAGCAGTTGCAGAACCAGGATCCGCTGAATCCGATGGACACCGCTCAGTTCACCAATCAGCTGGTGCAGTTCAGCTCCGTCGAACAGCAGATCAACCAGAACAAGCGCCTGGATCAGCTGATCAGCCTGCAATCCTCGACCAATACTTATGCAGCCGCCAATTTCCTCGGCAAGGACGTCGCCGTAAACAGCGACCAGCTGTCCTTGAAGGATGGCAAAGCGAGCTTCCAGTACACGATCGAAAACCAGGCCGCGAAGGCGCTGCTGCGGATCACCGATGCCAAGGGCAATCTGGTGGCGATCCAGGAAGCCAATTCCGGTGTCGGCACCTATCAGGTCAATTGGAACGGCACCGATGCCACCGGCAACCAGCTGCCTGACGGGCAGTATCAGGTTTCGGTCCAGTATGAAGACGCCAACGGCAAGGACTATAGTGCGCCCATCACCGTCTACGGCACCGTCGATTCCGCTGATGTGAAGGACGGCCAGGTCAGCGTCAATGTCGGTTCGGTGAACTATCCGGTCGACCAGATCGAAAAGATCGTTCAGGCGCCTGCCTCTGCCCCGTCGACACCGACAACACCATCGACGTCGGCCGCTGCGGCCTGACGAGCGAATGGGACAATTCGATCTGCAGGCCCGCCGCACGAACGTATCAGCGGCGGTTAATCCTATAAAAAATATCGAAAATTTTATCTAATATATCTCACCCCGAGTGCGCAGCAGAGGCTGATTTAGCGAATCTTTAATTCGCCCTGGATAGGCTCCCAAGTTCAGGAGTTCCTTTTTACAGGGTGACGGAGCAGCTCGATGGCATTGGAGCTGGACCATAAAAGCGCCATAAGCACGGTCCTGGATGGTCAGAGACTGCGCTTGGAGGATTTGCCTCCTCCGGGTACGAAGCGTTGGGTCATTCGGCGCAAGGCCGAGGTGGTCGCTGGCGTGCGCGCCGGGCTGATCAGCCTCGAGGAAGCCTGCACGCGCTATACGTTGTCGGTCGAGGAATTCCTTTCCTGGCAGCGCTCAATCGATCGTCATGGCATGCGCGGCCTGCGCACCACCCGTCTGCAAGATTATCGCGCGACGCCGCGTCGCCCCGATGAGGGCGACGAGCACGGCGATGAGTGACGAGTCGCGTCTGCGACTCGCATCTCACGACGCAATTGGCGACCGGAACTAAGCTCGCTTCGCCCTGTTTCCTGCCTCACAGCATGCCATTTTTCGATGCGATCGCCACGCGCGACGCGTGCAGCGACCACTAGGCAAAAATTTCCTTCCTTAAGGGGTTGTTAACCGCTACGGCTTAGGCTTGCCCTCGGTCGGCGGGCCCTGGACGGCTGCGTCTTGTCGGCAACTTTTCACCAAGCCATGGGCGCCGCTTCTTTGGCTTCTTGGACTTGGTCCGTTCGAGTAAAGGTAATGCTGTGAATCCATTGATGCAGACCTTGCGCAATCTAGGGCCGATGAAGCTTGCCGCTTTAGGCGCCGTTGCCCTGGGCTTGATCGCGTTCTTTGTCTTTCTCGCTGCACGCCTCACCTCGCCCGGCATGAGCCTGCTCTATAGCGGCCTCGACGCGGCCGATTCGGAACAGATCGTTCAGCGCCTGGAAACGCAGCAGATTCCCTATGAGCTGCGCAATAACGGCGACCAGATCTATGTGCCGCAGGACCAGGTCGCGCGCTTGCGCCTGGCGATGGCCGGCGAAGGCATTCCGACCGGCGGCTCCATTGGCTACGAAATCTTCGATCGGGCCGATGCCCTCGGTACCACCAATTTCGTCCAGCAGATCAACCAGCTGCGTGCCCTTGAAGGCGAGCTGTCGCGGACCATCCGCTCGCTGCGCCAGGTGAAGGCCGCCCGCGTTCATTTGGTGTTGCCGAAGCGTGAGCTGTTCTCCCGCGACCGCAACGATCCGACGGCCTCCGTGGTCCTGGTGCTGCAGGGCAGCCTGGACAAGGAGCAGGTCCAGTCGATCCAGCATCTGGTGGCGTCGGCCGTCCCCGCTATGAAATCCACCAATGTCTCGGTCATCGACAGCCGCGGCAATCTGCTCGCCAAGGGCCAGGAGGCGGGCGAAGATTTCGATGCCTCCAACAGTGAGGAGATGCGCCAGGGTTATGAGGCCCGCATGGCGCAATCGATCGAGGAATTGCTGGCGCAGACCCTGGGCGCGGGCAAGGTCCGGGCGGAAGTCACGGCCGATATCGATTTCAACCGGGTGACCACCAATACCGAGAATTTCGATCCGAACGGTCAGGTCGTACGCTCCACCCAGACAGTGGACGATAAGGGCAATACCCAGGAGAAATCCGGCGACAGCTCAGTGAGCGTCGCCAACAATGTGCCCAATCCGCCCTCGCAAGGTAACGGCAATAACAGCACCTCGAATTCGCAGAACGAGCGCAACGAAGAGACCGTCAATTACGAGATCTCGAAGCGTAGCGAGACCCAGGTCAAGACCAACGGCACGGTCAAGCGCATCTCGGCGGCGGTTCTGGTCGACGGCACCTACAACCCCGGCAGCAATGGCGCGCAGGCCTACGCGCCGCGCACCCAGGAAGAACTCGACAAGATCGCGACCCTGGTGAAATCAGCCATCGGTTTTGACGACAAGCGGGGCGACGTCGTCCAGGTCGTCAACATGCCCTTCGCCCAGAACCAGGAGACGATCAGCGACGGCACCATCTTCATGGGCCTCGACAAGCAGGACCTGATGCGGATTGTCGAGCTGGTGGTGCTGGCCGCCGTCGCGGTGCTGGTCCTCCTGCTGGTCGTGCGGCCGCTGCTCAATCGCCTCCTTGCCTTGCCGGGAACAGTCTCCGCTGAACAGACGCTGCTGCCGGGGCTTTCGGCTGAAGCCGCCGCCGCGCTGCCGCCGGGCGCTGCCGCCGCTTTGGCCCTCAGTGGCCCCAGCGAAAGCATGCAGCAGGGTCTGATGGCGGCGGAGAATATCGCCAACGAAATCGACCAAATGATCGATATCAACCAGGTCGAAGGCCGCGTCCGGGCATCGTCGCTGAAGAAGATATCGGAACTGGTGGAACAGCATCCGGAACAGGCGGTGAATATCATGCGCCAGTGGATGTATCAGGAAGCATGAGACCGGCAGCGTGAGACGCTTGGCAATGGGCCTCTTGGGAATACGGGTGAATTGATCGATGCGCGTCAAGGATGACTTCAGATCGCTGAGCGGCACGCAGAAAGCGGCCTTGCTCCTCATGTCCGTCGGTGAGGAAAGTGCCACCAAGCTATTCGGCTTGATGCATGATGACGAGATTCGTGAAATCTCCCAGACCATGGCCAATCTCGGCACCGTCAGCGCGACGGTGGTGGAGCGCCTGTTCGTCGAGTTTGCCGATCAGATTTCCTCGACCGGCACACTGACCGGTACCTTCGAATCCACCGAACGCCTGCTCCTCAAGGTCCTCGACAAGAGCAAGGTCGAGGCGATCATGGACGAGATCCGCGGTCCGGCGGGTCGCACCATGTGGGACAAGCTCGGCAACGTCAACGAGGCGGTGCTGGCGAACTATCTGAAGAACGAATACCCGCAGACTGTCGCGGTGGTCCTGTCCAAGGTGAAATCCGATCACGCCTCGCGCGTCCTCGGCTTGCTGCCGGAAGCCTTCGCCATGGAAGTCGTCATGCGCATGCTGCGCATGGAAGCGGTGCAGAAGGATGTCCTGGACGATGTCGAGCGCACCCTGCGTAATGAATTCCTGACCAACCTCACCCGCTCCACGCGGCGTGATGCGCATGAGATGATTGCCGATATCTTCAACAATCTCGACCGCGCCACCGAAGCCCGCTTCATGACCGCCCTCGAGGAACGCAACCGCGATTCCGCCGAGAAGGTGAAGGCGCTGATGTTCACCTTCGACGATCTCGGCAAGCTCGATCCGGGCGGCGTGCAGACTCTGTTGCGCAATGTCGAGAAGGACAAGCTGCCGCTCGCCCTCAAGGGTGCTTCGGAAGGTGTCCGCGACCTCTTCCTCTCCAACATGTCGGAACGCGCTAGCAAGATGCTGCGTGAAGACATGGCGGCGATGGGGCCGGTCCGCTTGCGCGAGGTTGAAGAGGCGCAGCAGGCAATGGTCGTCGTCGCCAAGGAACTGGCAGCCAAGGGTGAAATCGTCCTCTCCGATAAGAAGGGCGAAGACGAGTTGATCTATTGATCTCCGCGGGATGTCGGATCGGGATATGATCGTGGCCAAAAAGTTTTTGTTCGAGAACGACTTCGACGATCCGATGCCGGTCAAGGAAAAGGCCGCATCGGCGCCAGTCGCGAACAAGCCCGCACCGGTCAGCGTGCCGGAGCCGGTGGTCGAACCGCCGGCACCGACCTTCAGCGAGGACGACCTCGCCGCGGCGTGCGATCAGGCCCGCAAGCAGGGTGAGCAGACGGGCCACCAGCGCGGGCTGGTCGAGGGCCAGCAGCGGCTGGAAGCCCAGATGGCGGCGGCTTTGTCGACGATTTCGGCGCAGCTGACCCTGGCCGTCCGGGCGGCCACCGAGGCGCCGGTTGAGATCACCCTGGCGGCGACGGAATTGGCCATGGCCATCCTGCGCAAGATGCACCCTGCCCTCTCGGCCAAGCGGGGGCTCGATGAGGTGGAAGGCGTGCTGGCAGGCTGCCTGGAGCAGTTGAAGAACGAGCCGCGTTTGGTGGCCTATGTGCCCAACCAGCTGTTGGACCCGTTAAACGAACGGGTCACCGCGATCTCGGCAGCACGCGGCTTCGAAGGGCGTGTGGTATTGATCGGCGATCCGGATCTCGCTGACAGCGATTGCCGGATCGAATGGGCGGATGGCGGGCTGGAACGCGATACAAGACGGCTGTGGTCGGATATAGAGGCGGCATTGGATCGCTGCCTCGGCCAGCCCGAGGGCATGACGGAACATGACGGTGCGCCTGCCTAGCAGGTGTTGCTGAACGGCATCATTGCAGTGATCTGGCCAGATGGCCGGCGAAGGAGAGTGAGATGGGTGACGAGGACAATCTGGAATTAGCGGAATTCGACAGCCCGGCGGAAATGCCGGCCAGTGAACCAGCCGCCGGCGACAGCAGCCGGACCCCGGCCAATGCCAAGGATCTCGATGCCGTCTATGACATCCCGGTGCAGGTGTCGGCCGTGCTGGGCAAGACCTCGATGCAGGTCAGCCAGCTCTTGAAGCTGGGCCGTGGCGCCGTGGTGGAACTGGACCGCAAGGTCGGTGAAGCGGTCGACATCTATGTCAACAACCGCCTCGTGGCGCGCGGTGAGGTCGTGGTGGTGGAAGATCGCCTCGGCGTGACCATGACTGAAATCATCAAGGCTGACCGCAGCTAACGCGACCAGACGACAACCGAAACCGGCCAAGGCCGGATGGGTGCAGGATATGGCTGAAACGACCGGAACCGAGCATAGCGATTACACCCGGCACGCCGATCTGCCGGTACGCATCGAACCGCAAGGTCTGGTGCTGGAGCGATCGACCGTCTTCGGCCTTGCCTGTGCCCTGGGATTGATCATCCTCTCGGTCATTCTCGGTGGCGCCGGACGCGCCTTCCTCGATGTCCCGTCGATCCTGATCGTCATCCTCGGCACCCTGGCGATCACGGCGGTTTCCTACAGCGCCCGCGAATTGCGCCTGGCCCTGCCCCTCATCGGCCAGGTCCTGTGGCGCCGCCCGCGCGATCCCAACAATACCGGCATCCGCCTGCTGCAGCTGGCGGAGCGCACCCGGCGGCGTGGTCTGTTGCAGCTACAGGGCGAAATCTATGGTCTGCGCGGCGATCCCTTCCTGCAGCGGGCCATGGCGATGCTGATCGACGGCATCCCGCCCGAGGAAGTCGAGCGCAATCTCACTTTCGAGATCCATGCGGCCTCGCAGGATTACCAGCGCGCCGTCAGCATGCTGCGCCGTGCGGCCGAAGTGGCGCCGGCTATGGGCCTGATCGGCACCCTGATCGGCCTGGTGCAGATGCTCGGCAACCTCAACAGTCCGGAATTGATCGGCCCGTCGATGGCCGTGGCCCTGCTGGCGACGTTCTACGGCGCCGTGCTGGCCAATGTGATCTTTCTGCCGCTCGCCAGCAAACTAGAGCGCAATGCCGCCTCCGATCTCCTGCTGCACCAGATCAGCATGCTGGGCGTGCAATCGATCGGCCGACAGGAAAATCCGCGGCGGCTGGAAATGTTGTTGAACACCCTGCTGCCTCCGGGCCAGCAGATCAAATACTTCAATTGACCGCGGCGCGACCAGAAGGGTTGCGATCCAGGTCGCCGGATGACCGAGCCGAGAGATGGCAGGCAACCGGTTGTTAAATGGGCTAGGAGAGTAAAATGCGATTGCTCATTGTAGGTTCCTTGAACGGCCATATCAGCGCCGCGGGAAAGATCGCTCTGTCGCGCGGCGCCAAGGTGGCGCATGTCGATGACGTCGATCAGGCAATGACTGCCTTGCGCAACGGCCAGGGCGCCGACCTCGTGATGTTCGATGTCAATCTCGACATCCAGCGCATGATCGAGAGCTTGAAGCAGGAGCGCATCAACCTGCCGGTCGTCGCCTGCGGCATCGGCACCAGCGCCGAAACGGCGGTCAAGGCGATCAAGGCGGGCGCCAAGGAATATGTCCCCCTGCCCCCCGATGCGGAACTGATCGCCGCCGTCCTCGCCGCGGTGGCAGAGGAAAGCTCGGCCTTCATCTTCAACGATCCCAATATGAAGGCCGTCCTGCGCCTCGCCGACCAGGTGGCGCCGTCGGATGCCAGCATCCTGATCACCGGTGAATCCGGGACCGGCAAAGAAGTGATGGCCCGGTATATCCACTCGCATTCGAAGCGAGCGGGCAAGAATTTCATCTCCGTCAACTGCGCGGCGATCCCTGAAAACCTGCTGGAATCCGAGCTGTTCGGCCATGAGAAGGGCGCCTTCACCGGCGCAATTGCGCGCCGCATCGGCAAGTTCGAAGAGGCCAATGGCGGCACGCTTCTGCTCGACGAAATCAGCGAAATGCATCCCCGGCTGCAGGCCAAGCTGCTGCGCGCCATCCAGGAACGGGTGATCGACCGGGTCGGCGGTTCACAGCCGGTCAAGGTCGATATCCGCCTCATCGCCACCTCGAACCGCGACATGCAGGACGAAGTCAGCAAAGGCACGTTCCGCGAAGATCTCTATTTCCGCCTTAACGTCATGTCGCTGGAATTGCCGCCGCTGCGCGAGCGTCCGGGCGACATTGCCGCCCTTGCCGACTATTTCATCAAGAAATATGCCGAAGCGAATGGTGTGAAGATCAGCTCGGTGGCGCCGGAAGTCTATGACACCCTGCGCGCCCATGACTGGCGCGGCAATGTCCGCGAACTGGAAAACACCATGCACCGGGCGGTGCTGCTCACCCAGAGCGATGTGTTGGGACGGGAAGCTATTCTGTTGACCGGCGGCCGCGGCATACCCATCGCCGCGATCCAGCCGGCAGCTGAGCCAGCAATCTCCGCTGGCATCCCCGCCGGTGCCGGCAAATCGGCCCCGGGCGCCGGAGCGCCGACCACCGCCGGCCTGGTCGGCAAGACGGTGGCCGCGGTCGAACGCGATCTCATCATCGACACCTTGCAGCATTGCCTCGGCAACCGGACCCATGCCGCGAATATTCTCGGCATCTCGATCCGCACCCTGCGCAACAAGCTGAAGCAGTACAACGAAGAAGGATTTGCCGTCCCGCCGGCAGGCGAAGGCGATCAGGTGGCGCTCTGATCCAGAGAGACGCCGGATGATCACGGACAACGGAAGGCATCATGGCTGAGGCAGCAGGAAGCGGCGCCGGCGGTAATCAAGGTGCAGGCGCCTCAGGCGGTGCATTGCTTGGCCGTCTCGAAGGCCTGAGCAAACTGCTGCGCCGCGGCGAGATCGCTCTCGCCCTGGGCCTGGTCGCGATTCTGACCGTCCTCATCATCCCGATGCCGCCCTGGATGCTGGACATCAGCCTGGCGCTATCGATCACGCTTTCAGTGCTCATCCTGATGGTGGTGCTGTTCATCGAGAAGCCGCTCGATTTCAGCACCTTCCCCACGGTCCTGCTGATCGTGACAATGTTGCGATTGTCGCTGAACCTGGCATCGACCCGTCTCATCCTGACCCATGGCCATGAGGGCACGGCGGCAGCCGGTCACGTGATCGAAGCCTTCGGCGGCTTCATCATGGGCGGCAACTACGTCATTGGCATCATCGTCTTCGCCATCCTGGTCTTGGTGAACTTCGTCGTCATCACCAAGGGTTCCGGCCGTATCGCCGAAGTTTCCGCGCGTTTCAGCTTGGACGCCATGCCCGGCAAGCAGATGGCGGTCGATGCCGATTTGTCGGCCGGACTGATCGATGAGGCCGAAGCCAAGAAGCGCCGCAAGAACCTGGAAGACGAAAGCAACTTCTTCGGTGCCATGGACGGTGCCGCGAAATTCGTCCGCGGTGACGCCATTGCCGGCCTCGTCATCACCTTCATCAACGTGATCGGCGGCATGATCATCGGCGTGGCCCAGCAGGGCCTCAGCATGGCCGACGCCGCCAAATCCTACACCCTGTTGACGGTCGGTGACGGCCTTGTCTCGCAGATTCCGGCCCTGATCGTCTCCACCGGCGCCGGCATGCTGGTGACCAAGGCGGGTGTCACCGGCTCGACTGACAAGGCGCTGTTCAAGCAGCTTTCCGGCTATCCGGCAGCGCTCGGCATGGCCGCCTTCCTGATGACCACCATGGCGATCCTGCCAGGTATTCCGAAGATTCCCTTCCTGCTGCTGGCCTGCCTGACCGGTGGCGCCGCTTATATGGTCACCCGCCAGCACAAGCAGCAGGCAGCACAAGCTGTCGTCGAGACCACGGAGAAGGCTGCTGCGGCCCCGGTCATGGAAGAGCCGATCAGCACCGCCTTGCAGATCGACGCCATCCGCATCGAACTCGGCTACGGCCTCCTTGGCCTGATCAATACCGAGCACGGCCATCGCCTCACCGACCAGGTCAAGGGCCTGCGCCGGCAGCTGGCGAGCGAAATGGGCTATGTCCTGCCGGCCGTGCGCATCCAGGACAATCTGCAGATCAACGCCAATTCCTATATCGTCCGCATCAAGGAAATCGAAGCGGGCCGCGGCGATCTTCGCCCCAATATGGTGCTGGTGATGGATCCGCGCGGCGACCGCATCAACATGGCCGGCGAAGAAACCACCGAACCGACCTTCGGCCTGCCCGCCATGTGGGTCGATGCCGGTGCGCGCGAAGAAGCCTTGTTCCGTGGCTATACCGTGGTCGACCCCTCGACGGTGATCACCACCCACCTGACCGAGATCGTCAAGGACAACATGGCGGAGCTGTTGTCTCATGCCGAGACGCAGAAGCTGTTGGATGATCTGCCGAAGGAGAACCAGAAGCTGATCGCCGACCTAATCCCGTCGCAGATTTCCGTCGGCGGCACCCAGCGCGTGCTGCAGAGCCTGCTCTCTGAACGGGTCTCGATCCGCGATCTGCCGAATATCCTGGAAGGCATTTCCGAGGCTTGCGGTTATTCGCGCAACATCACCGCCATTACCGAGCATGTCCGGGTCCGCCTGGCCCGCCAGATCAGCGACTCCGTCACCGACCAGAGCGGCGTCATTCCGCTGGTGACCTTGTCGCCGGATTGGGAACAGGCTTTCGCCAATGCGCTGCATGGCGAGGGCGACGACAAGCAGCTGATCATGGCGCCGACGCAGTTGCAGCAATTCATCCAGACCGTCCGCCAGACGTTCGAGCGGTTTACCTTGCTGGGTGAATCGCCAGTGCTCTTGACCAGCCCTGGCATTCGGCCCTATGTCAGATCGATTATCGAACGTTTCCGGCCGCTGACGACGGTGATGTCGCAAAACGAGATTCATGCGAAGGCTAAGATTCGCACCTTGGGTCAGATCTGAGGTGGCCTGAGCGATGCGTCTTCGCAGTTTCTCAGCCCCCTCCGCAGCCGAAGCCCTTCGCATGGCGAAGGCCGAGTTCGGCCCGGATGTCGTCATCCTGGCAACCGAACAGATCGGCCAGGCGATCAAGCTGACGGTCGGCGTCGATCATCAGGCCATTCTCAGCCAGTGGCAGTCGGAGGCCACGACCGAGGCGGAAAATCCGCTCGACGTCATTGCCCATGCGCTCGACTTCCACCGTGTCCCCAGTTCGCTGGCGGAGCGGCTGCTGTCCAGCGCCGAGAACTTCCTGCTCGACAACCCGCATCAGGCCCTGGGCGGCGCCTTGCGCACCCGCTTCCCGGTGATGCCGCTGACCGAGCGCGTGCCGGAACGCCCGGTCATGCTGGTCGGCCTGCCGGGGGCCGGCAAAACCTCCACCCTGGCAAAACTTGCCGCCTCGGCACGCAGCAAAAATTGGCCGGTCACCGCTATCACCTGCGACCTCCTGAAGGCCGGCGCGGTCGAACAATTGGCCACCTATAGTAAGGCCTTGCAAATCCAGGCCTATCGCGCCCGTACCGCGCTTGCCTTGCAGCGCGCGGTGGAACGTTCCAAGGACCAGCCGGCCGGTAGCGAGACGGGCACGGAAAATGGCCCTGGCATGATCCTGATCGATACGGTGGGCAGCAACCCGCTGATCGCCGGGGATCTCGAACAATTGCAGGAATTGGCCCGGGCGGTGGATGCCGAAATGGTGGTTGTCCATGCCGCCGGCAGCGACATCGCCGAAGCTGCCGAGCTGGCCGCTTTGTATGCCGAGATCGGGGCAACCCGGCTGATCTCGACACGGCTTGATACGGCGCGGCGCTATGGTGGTATTCTGGCCGCCGCCGATGCCGGGAAGTTGGCTTTTGCAGAGATGGGGGTCGCCCCCGGAATTGGTGATGGTTTGCAGGTTGTTGGCGCCGATGCTCTGGCACGTTTACTGCTTCCAGAAACGCTAGCCCCGAGCATGAAGCCGGCAACTGCACAATCGATCGGACGGTGATAGAAAAAATGAGTAACGAGCCGCAACCGACCGCCCTGAATACCCTGCCGCAACCGGCGGGCTTGCGCACAACCCTCGATACCGATGTGGTGCGCAATGCGATCGCTATTGCCTCGGGTAAGGGCGGGGTCGGCAAGACCTGGCTGTCTATCACCCTGGCCCATGCCTTGGCGGGCCTCGGTCGCCGCGTCGTCCTGCTGGACGGCGATCTCGGCTTGGCCAATGTCGATATTCAGCTGGGAGTCACCCCACAGGTCGATCTTGCCCAGGTGCTGGAACAGCAATGGCCGCTGGAACGGGCCATTACCCCCTTCCCCGACGGCGCCTTCGACATCATTGCCGGCCGTTCCGGTTCGCAGAGCCTGGCCAATATGCCGGCCCACCGCCTGTTTGCGCTGAGTACCGGCATCGCCGGCCTGGCTCGCAATTATGACCATGTGGTCATCGACCTCGGTGCTGGCATCGATCGCCCGGTCCGCTTCCTGGCCATGCAGTCCGGCCGCAGCATCGTCGTCACCACTGACGAGCCGACGGCCCTGACTGACGCTTATGCCTTCATCAAGCTGCTGCACCAGCAGGGCAAAGGCTCGAAGATCGGCGTGGTGGTCAATATGGCGGCCAGCCGTGAAGACGGCTTGCGCACCTTCGAGACCCTGGCCAAGGCCTGCGAGAGCTTCCTGCATGCGCGCCCCGAGCTCCTGGCCGTCATCCAGCGTGACGGCAAGGTGAAGGATTCGATCCGGGCGCAAACGCCCCTGCTGATCCGCTATCCGGGCAGCACGGCCGGCGCTGATGTGGAAGCTTTGGCGCGCCGGCTGATCGCCGGGACGTGAGCGACTTTAACCTCATTGCTTCCCGCCTACCCGGCGCCCAGGGCGCCATCAGCGCTGCCGCCATCACCGCCACGGTGCCGGATCCGCCTCGCAACTTCGTAGCCCTCGATAACGGCACCATTCTCCGCGGCACCGTCCAGGGACGCGACAAGGACGGCCTGATTGCCGTCTCGACCGACCAGGGCATGCTGAAAATCGCCACCAATGCCAACCTGCCGGCCGGCAGCAGCGTGACGCTGGAAGTGCGCTCGGTCGGTGACAGGCTGCAGGTCGTCGTCCTCGCCGTCGATCAGGGCACGGCGGCCGAGCAAACCGGCAGCACCCAGGGGACCGCCAAATCGGCGCCAGCGGAAACCGGCCAGGCAAGCGACGCCACGACTGCCGCCGATCGCACCGGTCGCCCAGCCGGCACCGCCGCGCCGAGCCCCACCGGTCAGCCCAATGTGGTGGTGGCCGGCACCCGGCTGACGGCGATCGTCATCCAATCGGTGCCGCGCGATCTCATTCAGAGCGCCGCCGCCCCTCTGCCGGCCGCTCACCCAGCTGCAACCCAGGGTGCTGCCCCGGCACCAACACCAGCCGCCCGCCCCGGCGGCACAGCGGATTTCCGACCGCCGGCGCCACCGCCCGTGCAGGCCTCGCTGATCCCCAGCATTCACGACCGCATCGCCACCCTGTTTACCGATGCCCCAGGTGAGGCCGACCGGGTACCGGAAGCGGCCCTCGCCGACGCCGATAGGGCAGCGGCCAAGGCGATCTCGGCGGTCGGCCCGCAGGTCGGCGCCCTGAGCCTCAATCCTGAGATGCGCCAGCGCATCATCGAGCTTTTCGTCGGTGCCTCGG
>DATMUQ010000562.1:0-4258 GCA_035563795.1 Terriglobales bacterium
CCCGCGCTGCCGATGTGCTGGTGATTCCGGCGGCCTCAGTCACCAATATTCCGCAGCCGGACGATGCCGCGCTGGAGCAGTTCCACAAGGACCACGGCAAGCAATATATGCGGCCGGAATATCGCGCCGTGAACATCCTGGTGCTGTCGCCCAATGATTTCATGAAGGGCATCAACGTCACCGACCAGGAAATCGCCCAGGCCTATGACCAGCACAAGGCCGATTACTCGACGCCCGAGACCCGCGACATCGACCAGGTGGTCGTGCAGGATCCGGCAGTCGCCGACAAGATTCTCGCCGCGATGAAGAGCGGCAAGAGCTTCGCCGCCGCGGTCAAGGAAGTCACCAATGCTGATCCGGTCGATCTCGGCGCCCATACCAAGGACACCTTGCAGCCGAAGGAATTGCAGGACCCGGCCTTCGCTTTGACGGCGGATGCCGTCTCGGCGCCGGTGAAGACCGCTTTCGGTATCCACCTCCTGCATGCCAAGTCGATCACCCCCGGCAACACCCAGACCCTTGATCAGGTGAAGGATCAGCTCCGCAACAATCTGGCGCTGGGCAAGGCCAATGACAGCCTGGTCCAGGTGTTGAACCAGCTCGACGACAGCCTCGGCGGCGGCGCCAGCGTGGCCGATGCCGCCAAGAAGCTCAATCTGACGCTGAAGACCGTCGATGCCATGGACAATGCCGGGGCCGATAAGGACGGCAAGGATCTCGGCCTGCGGCCGGACGTCATCGCACTCGTGCAACAGACTGAAAGCGGCAGCACCAGCCAGGTGGTGCCGTTGCAGGATGGCGCCTATGCGGTGGTCCAGGTCACCGGCGTGACGCCGCCCGAATTGAAGCCGTTGGCTGAGGTCAAGGACCAGGTCACCAAGGACTGGACTGCCGATCAGCAGGTGCAGGCGGTGGTCAAGCAGGCGGCGCAGCTCACCGACAAACTGCGCAGCGGCGGCACCCTGGCCGATGCGGCGAAGGGGCTCAACATCGAGCTGAAGCACAGCACCGCCCTCGCCCGCACCATCGGTGACCAGGATAACGGCATCGCGCCGGATCTGGCCCAGAAGCTGTTTGCCGCCAAGGTCGGCGACTATGTCGACGGGCAAACGGCGGACGGTGCCGTGATTGCCCAGTTGACGGGCGTCACCCCGGCAGTCGCCACCGATCACAAGGATGATGCGAAGATCGTCAGCGACAAGCTGCTGCAGGATCTTCGCTTCCAGCTGACCGACGAGTTCTCGACGGCCCTGCAGCAGGAGATCCCGGTGACCCGCAACGACGCGCTGGTGGATAAGGCTCTGTCGGAAGAATGATCATCGAACCGCAAATCGACAGCTTCTCGGCCCTCTACGACGCAGGCAAGCCGCAGGTCGTCTGGACCAAGCTGGTCGCCGACCTGGAAACACCGGTCTCGGCCATGCTCAAGCTGGCGGATGGGCGGGCGAATTCGTTCCTCTTCGAATCGGTCGAGGGCGGCAATGTCCGCGGCCGCTATTCGCTGATCGGCCTCAAGCCGGATCTCATCTGGCGCACCCGCGGCGCGAAAGCGGAGATCAACCGGCAGGCACGATTCCAGCCGGATGATTTCGTGCCGGTCGACAAGCCGGCCCTGGAATCGCTCCGCGACCTCATCAACGAGAGCCGCATCGATTTGCCGCGCGGTCTGCCGCCGATGGCTTCGGGCCTGTTCGGCTATCTCGGCTATGACATGGTCGGGCAGATGGAAAAGCTGCCGGATATCACCCCCAACAAGTTGCCGCTGCCGGACAGCGTCTTCCTGCGCCCGACCGTGGTCGCCATCTTCGACAATGTCGAGGACATGATCACAGTAGTCACGCCGGTCTGGCCGCGCAGCGGTGTTTCCGCCCGCGCCGCCTATAACCAGGCACTGGAGCGGATCAACGACATCGTCGCCGATCTCGACCGCAGCCTGCCGCAGCAGCGCAATGCCGGCGAGCCCTTGCTGGATTTGCCGGAACCCTCCAGCAATCTCAGCGACGAGCAGTTCCGTGGCATGGTGGAGAAGGCCAAGGAATACATCCTGGCCGGCGACATCTTCCAGGTGGTGCTGTCGCAGCGTTTCAGCCTGCCCTTCACCCTGCCGCCCTTCTCGCTCTATCGCGCCTTGCGCCGGGTCAATCCCTCGCCTTTCCTGTTCTTCCTCGATTTCGGCAACTATGCGGTGGTCGGTTCGAGTCCGGAAATCCTCGTCCGCCTGCGCGACGACAAGGTGACGATCCGCCCGATCGCCGGCACCCGCAAGCGCGGCGCCACGCCGGAGGAAGACCGTGCCCTCGCTGCCGATCTGCTGGGCGACCAGAAGGAACTCGCCGAACATCTGATGCTGCTCGATCTCGGCCGCAACGATGTCGGCCGCGTCGCCAAGATCGGCACCGTCAAGGTGACCGACAGCTTCACCATCGAGAATTATTCCCATGTGATGCATATCGTCTCCAATGTGGAAGGCAATATCGCTCCCGGCCATGACGCCATGGATGCGCTCCGAGCCGGCTTCCCCGCCGGTACCGTCTCGGGCGCACCCAAGGTCCGGGCGATGGAAATCATCGAGGAACTGGAACCGGAAAAGCGCGGCATCTATGCCGGAGCGGTGGGTTATTTCGCCGCCAATGGCAGCATGGATACCTGCATCGCCTTGCGCACCACGGTGGTCAAGGATGGCGTCATGTATATCCAGGCCGGCGCCGGCATCGTCCATGACAGCGTGCCGGAAAGCGAAAACCAGGAATGTCACAACAAGGCGCGCGCCTTGGTGCGGGCCGCCCAGGAAGCCGTGCATTTCGCCGCCAGCCGCGGCAATCGCTGAGATCGATATCGCTGAGATTTAAAGGCGCCAGGCGTGTTTCATCGCCTGGCGCCTTTTGATTCAGCCGGCGACGCCCAGCTCGCGGCGCGCCACGGCGCTCAGCGGCACCAGCGTAAAACCACGCTGTTTCAGATCGGCCATCCATTTCTGCAGCACGGCGACCGTCGCCGGATGCGGATGACCAATTGCCACGACGAAGCCGCGCTTGGTGGCGATCCGCTCCGCCACCGCCAATTGCCGGGCCACGGAATCGCCGCCCAGCAAGGCCACTTCATCATCGAGAAACACGTCGCGGCCGATATGCGGCACGCCCTGTTCCGCGGCCACGCGCTCGCCAACGCTGTTGGCGATGGTGCGTGAATCGAGGAACAGCAGACCGCGTGCCTGCAGATCCGTCATCACCACGCGCATCCCCGCCTCGTCCTGGGTGAAGCGGCTGCCCATGTGATTGTTGATGCCGATGAAGCCCGGAAAGCGGCTCAACCCCCAATCGAGCCGACGCTTGAGCTCATCGGAACTGAGGCCGACCATCAAGGCATTCGGGCCCGGATTGATCCGATCATTCACCGGCTGCATCGGTACGTGCAGCATCAGCTCGTGGCCGCGCTCATGGGCACGTTGGGCCAGCTCCGCCGCATTATCGGCATAGGTCATGATCGACAAGGTGATCGGCGCCGGCAGGTTGAGCGCCAGTTCGGCATCCGGCTTATTGACCCCGACATCGTCGAGCACGATGGCGATCATCGGCCCGCTGACCGGTGCATGAAAAGCGACGGCATTGCGCAGCCAGGCCGGGCGATCGCCGTCGCGCGGCGTCGGTGTGATGCTCGGCTGCGGCTTGCTTGGCACAGCGGCCACAGTCTCACCCGGCGATGGTGCCGGTGCCGGCTGGGCCGGCTTGGCATTGGGGGTAACTGGTACGGCCGCAGTTGCTGTCGGCGCAGGCGCCGGCGCGCTTTGTGGCGCTATCACCGGTTGAGGCTCGGAGATTGTCGGTGCCGCATCGGGCTCGGTGATCTCCGACTGGGTGTCAGTGATCAGCTGTTCCATCGTCTTCGCTGCCGGACTGGCAGCAGGGGTCACAGCAGCCGATGCCTGTTTCGTCGCCGATTGCTGTCCACTGGCATTGTTGCTGGTGGCATCGTTGATGGCCGGCGCCGTCAGCTTGCCTTCGGCCTGCCGCGGTTCATCCGGCGATTGCGCCAGCCAGTGATTGAAACGATTGAAACCGAGCACGATGATCAACCCGGCCAGCAAACCGATGCCGATACCAATGCCGAACCGCCCCATAGCGTGATCCAGCCAGCGATCCAGGCGCTGGCGCCACTGCGCGAGAGATAGAAGCCCACGGGGGCCGGCGTCCCGGGCAGTGCGGCGCGCCGTCTTGCCGGCCTTGGTGCCTGGTTTGCCGCTGCTACCCTTTGCCGCCTT
>DATMUQ010000563.1:0-2081 GCA_035563795.1 Terriglobales bacterium
TTCAAGGCTAGACTGGCGACAATGCAGCCACTTCCCGTCTGAAGGGCAAGGCATCGCCGATATCCGGCTCATCCAGCTCCCGCGCGAAGCGATGGCCCGCATAGGTGGCCCAGGCGATCGGCCCAGGTGCCTCGGCATCGCCGATCACCTTAATCATGCGGATGCCGTTATCGGCCCATTCCGGTTGTCGCGCCTTCAGCTCGGACCAAATCGCATCTTCCTGCTGACGCGAGGTCACCAGCACGACAGCATCGGCTTCGAGTCCGCGCTCGACACCCGTATAGGTGCAGGCCGTCGCGACGCCCTTGGCGCCGATGCGCTTGATGGTGCGATTGAGGACGATCTCGACGCCGCATTCCGCCAGGCGGCGATGAATGGCGCCCTGTTCCAGCGTGTTGCGGGTCCAGTCCGAGACAAAGGCCGCCGGCGTCACCAGGGTCACCTTGGCGCCCTGGCGTGCCATCAGCTCGGCGAGGACGCCGCCCATGTAGTAATGGTCGTCGTCGAACAGCACGACATTGCCGCCCGGGATCTTGCCGGCCATCAGATCATCCGGCGTGAAGACCGGCATTGCCGGATCCATCGGCATCGGCACGACATGGGCGCGGGCGACACCATCGCGGCGCCAGGTCGAGCCGGTCGCGATGGCGATATTCTGGAAACCGAAGGAGAGGATGTCATCGGCTGAGAGACGGCTCTCCAGATAGATGTCGACATTGGACATCTGGCTCAGCTGATACTGGCGATAGTCGCGCACCCGGCCCCAAGCCGAGAGGCTGGGCAATTTGCATTCACGCGAAACCCGGCCGCCAAGCTCCGTGCCGGCCTCGGCCAGCGCCACCTTGTAACCACGCAGGCCCAAAGCCCGCGCCGCTTCCAGGCCAGCGGGGCCGGCACCGACGATGAGGACGCTGTCGCTGGCACCCTTGGCCTGCATCCGCTCCGGATGCCAGCCCTTGCGCCATTCTTCCATGAAGGCCGGGTTCTGCGTGCAGCGCGAGATCGACATGGTCATGTCACCGGTGATGCAGATATTGCAGCCGATGCATTCGCGGATGTCTTCCGGGCGTCCCTCCTCGATCTTCTTCGGCAGGAAGGGATCGGCAATAGAGGGACGCGCGCAGCCGATGAAATCGAGTGTCCCCGACTTGATCATCCGCACCATGGCATCCGGCGAGGTGAAGCGCCCGACACCGACCACCGGCTTCGAGGTCAGTTTCTTGATGCCCGTCACCAGCGATTCCTGAGCGCCTTCGTCTTTGAAGCGGGAGGGACCGGAGCAATCCTCCCAGGCGCCATGGGCGAGATCCCAGAGATCCGGCAGATCGGCATGCATCTCGATCATGTCGCGCACCTCCGCATTGGAGAAGCCGAGATCGCCGATCATCTCATCGAGCGACAAACGCAAGGTGAGGCCGCAGGTATCGCCGATCGCATCGCGGCCTTCCTCGATCAATTCCCGCATCAGGCGTGAGCGGTTTTTGAGCGAGCCGCCATATTCATCCGAGCGCTGGTTGGTCGCGGTCGAGAGAAAATGCTGGATGATGCCGAAGCCATGGGCGCCATAGAGGCAGACGAGATCGAAGCCGGCCTGCTTCGCGCGCTTGAAGGCATTTCGGTGCCAGCGTCGGAGATCGCGGATATCCTGCTTGTCCATCGCCCGCGCCTGCACCGGATCGTTGGTGAAGGTGCGGATCGGCAAGGCCGAGGGTCCGCGCGGCACTTCCTTGGTATAGAGATTGGGGCCGTTGATGCCGGAATAGGCCAGCTGGATGCCGGCGAGCGCGCCATATTGATGCATCGCATCGGCCATCTTCGCCAAGGCCGGAATATCGGCATCGTCCCACAGGCGGAGTTCGATGAAGGGCGTGATTTCGGAGGTATGATGCATCTCCGTCTGTTCGGTGAAGATGACACCCCAGCCGCCCTCGGATTTGACGCGCCGCATCTCGGCCGCCGCCGAGGGATCGCGATAGCCGCCACCATTGCAATGCGGCACCTGGTAGAAGCGGTTCTTCGCGGTGACCGGACCGATCTTCATCGGCTCGAACAGAATATCGTAGCGCGAATCGCGCATGGTC
>DATMUQ010000564.1:0-2625 GCA_035563795.1 Terriglobales bacterium
CCCGCCATATCGGCAATATGGAATACGACGCCTATGCCGCCGCCGATCTCGCGCCACGCGAGGCAGCGGCCCTGCCCTGGGTCAGCTATGACGAGAGCATGACGCAATTGCCGCAGGCGAAATGGATGCAGCAGGTGGCAATGCGCGAAAGCAATCTGCGCAAGGATGACGAAGAGGAGCGCCTGGCGCCGATCGCCTTCAACGACCCCGAAGGCATCTGCGAGGCGGTGCGCCTCGGGCTTGGAAAATCGCTGCTGCCCGTGGCGCTGGTCAAGGGCGACAAGAGCTTCCGCCGCCTCAAGAACAATGACTGGCCGGCGATGCCGAGCCGCGAGATCTGGCTGCTGACCCACCCCGACCAGCGCCGCCTCGCCCGCATCGAAGCCGTCATCGACTGGCTCGACGCAACGATGAAGCAACGCGGCATGGCGGCGTGATGTCTGGCACTGCGAGGTGATGAGGTGATCGATACGGGTGCATTGCTTGCAGTGGAATGAAAGCCCCCTCTCCCTAACCCTCCCCCGCGAGGGGGGAGGGAATATATGGCGAGGGTCGACGTACCATCGCGGCAAGAAAGCGAGATCACGGAGAGATAGGCTCAATACATACGAGCAATTGAGAGGTCCTTGGATCTCGCTCCCGGCCGGATCGACGAGCCCCGCATCTTGTTCCCTCCCCCCTCGCGGGGGAGGGTTAGGGAGAGGGGGCCTTTGCCCGATGCAGGTCAATGACGCGTCAAGCAGTGATCACATGCACCAAGCGCAGATATCACCCAAGGCAAGCATCACGCCACTGAGTGACATCACACCACCCACCGGAAAGGAACCCAGATGACACCGCATGATACCGCTCCCCTCGCCAAGCAGCCGGCGCGCGGCAGCGCCCTGCCCCGCATCGCGCTCATTGGCGACCGCAATCCGGCGATCGTCGCGCATCAGGGGATCGCGCTGTCGCTGGAGGGGCGCGCCGAAGCCGATTGGCTCGGCACCGAGACCTTGCCGGACAATGCGGCAGAGATGCGCCAGCGGCTCAGCGGTTATCACGGTGTCTGGTGCCTGCCGGGCAGCCCCTATCGGAAGATGGAAGCGGCGCTGGCGGCGATCCAGGTGGCGCGCGCGGATGGCATTCCCTTCATCGGCACCTGTGGCGGCTTCCAGCATGCGGTGATCGAATTCACCCGCAATGTGCTCGGCCGCAAAGATGCCGATCATGCTGAGAGCAATCCCGATGCCGAGATGCCGGTGATCGCCCAGCTCGCCTGCTCGCTGGTGGGAGAGACCGGTACCGTGCGCTTCAAAGCCGGCTCGCGTCTCGCCGATGCGGCTGGGGCGAGCGACAGCAATGAGGGTTATCACTGCTCCTATGGCATCAATCCCGCCTACCGCCCGCTCTTCGACCAGAGCGGCCTGCGCTTCACCGCCTTTGATGCAAATGGCGAGGTACGCGGCCTGGAGCTCGACGGCCATCTCTTCTTCCTCGCCACCCTGTTCCAGCCGGAACGCGCCGCCTTGCCCCGCGATCCGGCAACGGCCGGCAAGGGCCGCGTGCATCCACTGGTCCTCGCCTTTGTCGGTGCGGCCCGGGCCTATGCCGCGACCCGCACGGCGATGGCGTAGCAGACTAAAGCAGCAGCGAGAGACGGTGCAGTGGCGCGAGGCCGCACCGTCTCCGCACAACTGGAGGGGGCGCAACAGAATGAAGCGCGTCAGGCTTTCTCTGGTGGCAGCAACACTGCAGCCGTTTAAAGCCACCGCGTCCTAGAAAGCAGCACCCAGTTCCGCCGCCTGGCGCAGGATCTCCTGCACCTGCGCGACGCCCTCATTGGCGCCATAGAGCAGTTCCAGCCGGCGCTCCGTCACGCCGCAATAATCGAGGATGCCGGTATCGAGCTGGATCTGCATGGCGCGGTCGTAATCGCGCTTGGTATAGACCGGCCTATCGGCGCCGGCCACCGCCAGCATCCAGACCCGGCGATGCGGATAGGTGGCGCCGCCGCCATAGGCCCAGCCCTGGTTCCACACCCGGTCGATCCAGCCCTTGAGGATCGCCGGCATCGACCACCACCAGACGGGATAGACCATCACCGTCGCCTCATTGCGCTCGACCCGTGCCATCTCCGCTTGCACCGCCGGCGAACAGAGCTTCTTCGGATCGTCCCAGTCCGGCTCGTCCGCTTCGCGCAGCACCGGGTCGAAGCCCTCGCTCACCAGATCGGCCCAGTCGATCTCATGCCCGCGCGCAACCGCCTGGGCGGCGAAGGCCTCGGCCACCGCACCGCTCAGCGACTTCCTGCGCGGATGCGCCAGAACCAGCAGCGTCTTCATCCCATCCCCCGCTCGATCACCACAAACCGGCAGCATTGAAGCGGCTGTATGCGGCGGAGTCGAGTCCTGACGGGTCGAGTTCTGGCCGGCATCACGTCGCATGGCGCGCGCTTGCCGGACCGGCGCACCCTGCCTATGCTGCCCTCCCCTAGATGAGAGACTTCATGGCATTCCCGATCCGACCGGGCCTCGCGCGATCCGGCCTCACTTCTGCAAGCATCTGCCTGGCGCTGCTCTTGGCGGCCTCGGCGAATATTGCCTCGGCCGATACGCAGCCGCCGGCGGCACCTGCTTCACCCGC
>DATMUQ010000565.1:0-4359 GCA_035563795.1 Terriglobales bacterium
TGGTAGGAAGTCGTCGAGCTCGGTCGGCAGCTCGTCGAGCCCGCACCAAGCCATCAGGCGCTCGCGGCTATATTCATAGCTTTTGATGCCGGTACGCGCATCGACATGCCAAATCCATGACATCAGCTTTGCCACGTGACTGACATGATCCATATGCTGGGCGAACCGCCGCAGGCTCGCATGGCTCCTGAACTGTTCGGAGAGATCAATCTCGATGCCGGCTATGGCCGCGAGTTCGCCGTTCTTGCTGCGGATGGGAAATTTGATGACGCGCATCAGGTCATAGGGCGTGTTCTCGGTTCCGCGATAATCGGTCGAGACCGCCATGCCATGTTCAGTGACGGCGAGATCGGTCTCGCTGAGAAGCAAGAACTCGCGCGCCGAGGTAACATCCTTGACCTTGCGTCCGACGACGTCCTCCTTGGATTTTCCGCGGATCTTCGCATCCGCGTCATTGATCATGAGGAATTCGCCGTTCATGTTCTTGATGAAGATCCCGAAGGGGCAATTTTCAAAAAGTGCCGTGAACCACGCCTCGACCTGGGAATAGCCGCCATCGTCGGCTTTCTGATCGTGCGGTTCATTGGATCGGCGCTTGGCTACTTCCAGCCTTGCCAGAAGCTCTCCGAGTTCATCGAGCCTTGCCGCGGCCAATGGTGTTGGCGAATTCTCCTGTGTGAGCGACGTCGCCAAGGTGAGTGCCTTGTCGATCGGTACCAGGAGAGACCGCCTGCCGAGGAGCATGAGATAGGCGATGCCGCCGACGCCGAGGAGGGCCGAGAGAATGATGGCGGAAAGAGAGTATGCGTAGCTCTGTTGCGCCGAATGCAACGAGCTTGTCGAGACATCCTTTTGCAGGCCGACAAGTATCGTGATCGACCGCAAGGTGGCATCAACCAGCCTTTTGGCTTCTGCCCGATCAGCATCGGAACGTTGCGCGTTCTTGTTTCCGGCGATTGACTGGTTGGATGCCAATTGCAGCGGCTTGCCCAGCAACTGCTCCAAAGCTTCGATCTGCTGGCGCGCCGTCTTCGCGACCAGGGCCTCGTCATCGGTGAGATAGGTTTGCAGATAGCGATTGAACTGGGTGTCGATATCGACGCGAAGGCGCTGCAGCAGATTGGTATCGGCGCCCATCCGCTCAACGGTCTCAGCGTTGTCAGCCGCTTCGCCACCCGCTCCTTCTTCGGCCGAGATCAATTCGTCGATCAGCGACAGGTCGCGGGAGATGGCATAGAGCTCGAACAATGGGTCCACGCGATCATAATCGATCGAGAGCACGGTCGCATATTGTCGTGTCAGTGTCAGGGTCCACAGAACGAGGATCATGCATATCGTGACCGTCGAGACGATCAGGATGGACCGAAGGCGTGTCCTGAGATTCATTTTGCCCCAAACATATCTATGCCGCCTGCCGGGTCTGCCTCATGCGTCCCGGATGGCGAGGACATCGGGCGGACCCGCAAGGAGAGCGTCAGGCCATCCTAAACCACTGATGGTGTTGATGGCCATATAACCTACCGGATTTCGCTCATTGACGTATATGTTATTTTCTAATATATTTTGTGTCCTGAGCCTGGCGGCCTGACTTGCCCATTCGGGCGATCGGGAGCGAGCGCCCGGTTTCTGCGGTCGATCTCAAACAGATATCGAATTTTCTTGTGGTCGGTTGCGCAATCGCCTGCCGAAATCGGCATCCGGCATTGATTATCTCGAGCGGCAAGCGGAAACTATTCGACGCATGAGTTGGGGGAGCAGGATGGCCAGGGTGCTGATCATAGACGATGACGAGCAGGTCGCCGGGTTGATCTCGGAGATGCTGTTGGCCGGCGGCCATGAGCCCGTCATGGAAAAGTCAGGCATCGGACTGCTTGACCGGATCGGCAAACTGAGTTTCGAGATCGTTATCACCGATATCGTGATGCCGGAAGTTGACGGGATCGAGATCATCCGGCAGTTGCGGGAGGTTCGCCCGGAGGTGCCGATCATCGCCATTTCCGGAAACGAGAATTTCCCGGCAGCGGTCGGCTTGAAATTCGCGCGCGCTTTCGGCGCCTTTCAATCGCTGTTCAAGCCGTTCTCGATGAAGGAAATGCTGTCGGCCGTGGATGAGGCGATCCAAAGCCTGCCGAAGTGATATTTGCTCTAACTCCGGCTGGAGCCATTATCGGTCGGCCTGAGTTTTTCCGCGAATTGTTCTCGCCGGCGGCTTAACGGACCTGGTCCGAATAGAGGACGCGGCTCAGGACCTGCAGACCGGCCACCAGCTCCCCGCCATCGGCGGCATTGAGCTTGGCAATGAGCGCCGAAATCTTGTTGAGAGGATCATTGCCGAGGAGACGCGTGCCGCGCGCCGTCACCATGATGATGCGACTCCTGGCATCTTCGCTCGATGTGACCGATTTCAGCAGGCCGCGGTTCTTCAGCGACGTGACGGTCTGCGATGCCGCGCTGTGGCTCACCGAATGATATCGCGCGAACGATCCCACGGTCCTGGCCGTCGCATTTGCCCGGTCGTAGTAACGTAGCGCGCTCCATTGCTGGGGCTTCAGCCCTTCACTATAGAGCAGCGTCTGCAGGTGGTTGCTCAAAAGCGCCACCAGCTCGGATACGTTTTTGGGGTCAAATGCGAGCATTGGCCCTGCCTGTTTGCGCTTCTGTTGATCTTCGAGACATCGTCTGATCAAAATTCCATCCATCGACGGATATCTCAAGCAGAATCACGATTGCTGCGCGCCCGGCATTCTTGGCGCGCAGCATATGCGGGTGATGACGGCGCTACGGACGGCGCGTCAGAACAGCTCTCTCGTTCCCCGACAGGTCGCGTCGCGGCAGCGCGCCCGGGAGCTGTCGTCCGCGAGAGGGAAGGCGAGGGCCGCCGCGCTGGTGCTGATCGTCAGATCAGATCTTGATCTTGCGGCCGTGATGGGCCTGCAGGCTCTGGACGATTTCCTCGAGCTTGTTGCGGTCCATCAGGAAGAGATTGCGGCCCTTCCGTTTCAGGAGGCCGGACGGATAGAGCTGGCTGATGGCGCGGTTGACGGTTTCGCGCGTGGTGCTGGTGAGGCTGGCGATCTCGTGCATGGGCGGCAGCGGCCGCACCACCCAGAGGCCGGGCACGGCGGCATCCGGCTGGGCCATGCGGATCAATTCGGCATAGACGCGCTGGGCTGCCTGCAGGGTCGACAATTCCATGATGCGCAGGCCGCTGGTGCGGATCACCGAGGCCAGGCGCTGCAGCAGGCAGAAGCTGACCAGGCCGTTATTGTGCAGCAGTTCCAGGAAGACTTCCGGCGCCATGATGGCAAGGTCGGTCTTCTCGACCGCCGTGGCGCTGGCAGAACGCGGCTCTTCGTCGATCGCCGAAAGCTCCCCGAAGAAATCACCGGCTTTGCGGGTGGCGAGGGTCACTTCCCGACCGGCGCCGGAAAAGGTGACGATGGCGACCGAGCCCTTGAGGATGAAGAAGACCTCGCGGCTGTTGCCACCCTTGTCGAGAACCGTCTCGCCGCGATTATAGCTGCGCCAGCGGCACTTGCCGGACAGCGCCTTGATCTCGTCATCGCTGAGGGAACGCAGCAGATGAAAGCCGCGCAGAGACTTCTCGGTGGTATTCGTTAACGTCGACGACATGGTCCCCAACTCTCTCGCCTGGCGGATGCACTGGCCCCGGCGCGGTCTTCACTGCGAGATCCCGACGGATGGTATCTCTCTTGGCAGGTCAATGGCTTGACACATTGTTGCGCGGCCCGGGCGCGGCAGTCATAGCATGGATACCGTGAAAGTTCGAGGGGGGCGGGGCGGACCCTTCGCGTCATACTGGCGCAGCGTGATGCGCAGGCCATCAGCTTAAGTCTTTGACATCTTAACGATTACGCGCTTCCCCGGTGATCTGGCTGGTTGGCTACCCAGGCTGAATTGATCGTGTCCCTTGTATAGCGCCGGTTTATAGCCCCGGGACGACCTCAGCCCAATTGCGCCGCCGGGCGCTGCATGCGCCGGGATTCGGCGATGATGTTCCAGGCCACCGCCGTCACCACCAGTGCGCCACCGATCATGGCAGCGATGCCGGGATTCTCGCCGAGGAAGACCAGCACCCAGATCGGCCCCAGGATGCATTCGAGGAGCCCGATCAGCGAGGCTTCGCCGGCCGGAATCAGGCGGGCCCCGAAGGAGAAGCAGATCAACCCGACCGCCAGCTGGCCGGCGCCGAACAGGACGAGCAGCGCGAGATTGCCGGCATCGGTGCCGGTCGGGTCGCCGAGCAGGGCCCCGACTACCGCCATGATGACGCCGGCGAGGCAGCAGGCCGGGGTCATGCGGATCTGCTGGAAGCGGCGGGTTACCACGGTCGCCACC
>DATMUQ010000566.1:0-2740 GCA_035563795.1 Terriglobales bacterium
TTCCTGGAAACCGCTGCGGGTCAGCCACAGCATCGGCTTCGCCAGGGCCGTGACGATGCTGCGGCCATAGGGTGAGCTGCGGCGCAGCCGGGCGAGCTTGCGGATGCTGGCACGGTCGAGGCTGAGCAGGTCCCACATATGCGCCATGTTGATGCTGACAGAGGCGCGCTCGAGTTCCTCGGCGAGCGCCGGCGATGCCGAGGTCCGGGCCGCGGTGGTGAGATCGGCAACCGCCATCTGCCAAAGGGCGCTGCGGGCGAACATGCAAGCGCGGCTGAGATAGGCGGCGCGGCGCTTGAGATCGAGCCGCAGATTGGCGGCGAAATATGGCGTCACCCGGTCAACGGTCATCTCATCCCGGTGCAGCAGCAATGCCTTTTGCGAGAACTGCACGGCGCGGGTCAAAGCTTCGCCGGCGGTCATCTGCCGGCCGGGCAGGAAA
This sequence comes from Terriglobales bacterium, assembly GCA_035563795.1. Classification (GTDB taxonomy): domain Bacteria; phylum Pseudomonadota; class Alphaproteobacteria; order Dongiales; family Dongiaceae; genus Dongia_B. The sequence goes on from DATMUQ010000566.1 coordinate 443, forward strand.
CGGGCACCGCCATGGACGCGCTGGTAGAAGATGATATGCGGGACATATTGCGAATTGGCATAGAGCGCCAGGCGGATCAGCGCTTCGACATCCTGGCAGCGGGGGAAATCCATGCGGAAATGGCCGATGCGGTCGAAGGTCTCGCGTCGTACCAGCATGGCGGCCTGGAACGGGAAGAGATTGCCGAGGAAATTGATCAATGCCCGGTCGAGGCCCGGCTCGCCCCAGAAATCGGGATAGCGGAGATCGTCGACCTGGTCGTCCATGAAATATTGATGGGCGCCATAGACGAAATCGAGTTCGGGATTGGCATCGAGCGCATCGACCAGCGGCCGGATGCCGTCCTCGGCGGCGATATCGTCGTCATCGAAGATCCAGATGTAATCCGCCCGGGTGCGCGCCAGTGCCGTATTCATCGCCGTCGCCTTGCCGGCATTGGGCTGGGTGATGACGGTGACCCGGTCATGATAGGGCGCGAGGATGTCCAGCGTGTTATCGGTGGAACCGTCATTGACGATGATGATTTCGTCGACGATCCGCGTTTGCCGCAAGATCGATTCCAGGGCGATCGGCAGGTAATTCGCCCGATTATAGGTCGGGATAATGGCGCAAACCCGGCTCATCATGCGTACTCCGTCTTCAGTCATCGATACACTCACGAGGCGGCCGCTTCCTGGTGGCCGTAGAAAGCCGCCTCCCGCTGGCCGAACAGCCGGGCGACAACACCGGCATGCAGCGCGCCGCGCAGCAGCCAGCGCCGCCAGGTAACGGGAGCGGGCAGGGAGACGATGGTCATGGCGAAACAGATCCCGGCCTTGGTTGCTGCCTTGGCGATCTGCGGCAAGCGGTCGCGGCCATGATTGCGCCGGGCGAGGGTGCGGCCATGGGTCTGGCCGGAGCGGTAGCGGCGGCGCAGGAACCAGGCCAGGTTCTGGCGATCGACCGCCAGGCGCTCGGTGACCAGCGCCGTTGCCGCATAGTCGAAGCGGCCGCCATTGCGGTAGATGCGGTCGAAGAAGTCGGTATCCTCGCCACCGGATTTGCCGAAAGCGAGATCGAAGCGCTCGCCGCGCAAAGCCGGGTGCTGCAGGTCGATCAGGCTGTTGCCGGCATAGCCGGTGCGGATCTCGCCATCGACATAGACCACCGAAACCGAATGGAAATCGCCACGCTTCAGCCAGCCCGGCGCGGTCGGATCATAGATTGCTTGCATCGGACCGAAGATGGCGGCAGACGGTGTCTCATTCATCCGGTCGACCATGCCCTGCAGCCAGTCGGGAGCGGCGATCTCATCGTCATCGATGAAGACCAGCCAATGGGTCTCGCAGGCCTCGATACAGGCATTGCGGGCGATGGAGATGTTGCGGCCCGGCGCATGCACGTAGCGGAGATCGAGATTGAGCTTGTGGCCGGCATCCTCGATGGCCGCCCGGGCCGAATCCCCGTCGTCATTGTCGATCACCAGGACGCATTGCTTGACAGTGTCCAATTGCTGCGCGGCCAGGCTTTCCAGGCATTCCGTAATGGCGGGGCGGCGAAAGGTGCAGACCGCCACCGTGATCGCCTGGATACGCTCCTTCAGGGCGCGATCCGTCACCGACACCGTGATTGCCCCGGAGGAGATCTGTTGCGGTTGGTTGTTTTGCGACATCCGGTTGGCTCCAGCTGTCCCGGAAGGGCTGGTGGTCTCGGAAAGGTTGGTCACGCATCCTCACTGGGTATTCTGCTGGCCATGCCTTAACGGTCGGGGGCGCAAGATGTTGCATTGCGGCCCGGTGTCATGCTCATTTTTGGGTCATGCTCATTTTTGCCGGTATCTGCCCGGCCTGCGGCGGCCGGCTTTCCTGTGGAAAAAACCAGCAAGAATGCGAGGATCGCTCTTTGCCGCACGAATCCAGGCCGGCATGGATAAAGTTCCGGGTCTGGGCGTTTCTTCCCTCCATGCAATTGCGCAACATGATCACAGCACTGTCACAGGGGGCTTGGGCCGGATGAGCATCACCTATCTGGTTCACGATCTGGCCGATCCCGCCGTGGCCCGCCGGGTTGCCATGCTGCAGCGTGGGGGCGGGGATATCGATCTGTTCGGTTTCCGGCGCAGTGCCGCCGCCCCGGACCGGGTGGCGGGGGTGAAGGCCCGGGATCTCGGCCAGACCCAGGACGGCCGCTTTATTGCCCGGATCATGTCGGTCGCCAAGGCGCGTGCCATCGTCGGCCGTTGGGGGCGCGGCTTTCGTGACGGCAAGACCGTTCTCGCCCGCAATCTCGAGATGCTCTATCTCGCCGTCGCGGCGCGCC
>DATMUQ010000567.1:0-3729 GCA_035563795.1 Terriglobales bacterium
GCAATCGGTCCGCGGCGGTGAAGGTCTGATGACCGGCTCCGTCCTCTACGCGGTCGAAATCTATGACGCCGAGACCACGCGCCTGCTCGCGGCCTATGTGACCAAGCAATATCCCAATGCCTATAACGTCGGCGCAACCATGGGATCGCTTGCCGCTGCAAAGACGGGCATCGACAAGGGCGCCGATGCCCTGGCCACGGAAGTCAGGTAATCGCCTGGTAGCGGATCATTGATCGATAGAAGGGCAAAGTCGGTGGCATTTCATTGGCTCTGGCACTGGAGCGGCATGTTCTTTGGCTATCGGATTGACGATGCCCTGTACGCCGCCAATGGCCTTCAGGTCGGCCGCTTTCATCGAGACATGATCTTCAGTTTTGACGGCCACTATTTGGGCGAGATCCGCAACCAGAACCGGCTGGTGGCCGATCTCAACAGAAAATCTCTGTGCGACGACGGCTTCAGCCCCGCCATGTCGATGTCCTATCGCCGGCAGGCCGATCTGCCGTCGCTCGATCAGGTTCCGGGGTTCGCCGATTTTCCGGCCATCAGATTGTTCGGCTCCACCGCCTATTTGGCATCGCGCCAGGCGAACGGCAGGTGACATCGGCGAGCCGCGCTGGCCGCCAAAAGCGCGGAGCCGCGGTGAGCTGGTGCCAGGCAACACGAGACCATGTGGCAACTGATTTACGAAAGGAAAGAGCGTGAGGAAGAGTTTGGTTAAAGTGGCGGCGAAGAGGCCAGCGGCGCGCAACGTGAGGCAGGCTATCAGCCTTGCGGTGGCGATACCGGCCTGTTTCATCCTGACTGGTATCAACTCGGCATCCGCGGATGGCGTGCAGGGCTTCAACGGATATCTCAATCTTGGCGCCGCTTATGTGCCGGATTATGAAGGTTCGTCCGACTATAAGCCGGCACCTGTCGTGGCCGGCAGACTGGCTTATGGCGACTACTATCTTGAGGCCCGTGGCCCCGATCTCCGTGCCAATGTGATGCCGGCGGATCTCCTACCCTTCGGCCTCGAATTCGGACCTGCGGCGGCCTATCGCTTCGGCCGCAACGATGTTGAGAATGACCGCGTCGACAACATGCGCAACATCGATGGGTCGGTCGCGGTCGGTGGCTTCGTCAAACTCTATACGAAAGCGCTGCTGCAGGATCAGGATCAGCTGAGCTTCCAGGTCGAGACTTTGAGCGGCGTCGGCAAAAAAGGCACCGGCACGACGGTCAGTTTCGGGCCGTCCTACAGCTTCTGGCCCTGGGAGAGCATCCGGTTTGGCGTGAGAGCAACCGCCACCTATGCCAGCGAAAAGTATAATGAGACCTACTTTGGCGTCGATGCGGCGGATGCGTCCCGCAGCGGCTTCAAATCTTATAGCGCCGGCGCCGGCATCAAGGATATCGGCCTCTCGGCCGACGTGACCTATGTCTGGACCGAGCATTGGAGCATCACGGGCTCGGCCGGCGTGACTGAGCTGCTCGGTGACGCCGCCGATAGTCCGATCGTCAAGAAGGCCGGCAATGCGACACAGGGCATCTTTGCTGCCGGTGTCGTCTATCGCTTCTGATCACGATCCGGACCGCGCCAGGTCGGATGCCCCCGGTCGTCCACACCGGAGGCCTCCGACCGGAGGCGTTCACCCAGTTCCTGAAATGACAGGCTCCAGTTTGCCGGCGATCACGCCACCCTGGCTGGCTGGTGATAGGGGTAGTCCGCGTAACTCTGCGCACCGCCACAATAGAATGTGTTGCGGTCATAGGCGTTGAGCGGCAGTGCCAGCCGCAGACGATCCGGCAGATAGGGGTTGGCGATAAAATGCCGGCCGAAGGCAACCAGATCAGCATCGCCGGTTTCGACAATCGCCATCGCTTGGTCCCGGTCAAACCCGCCGGCGGCGATGACCGGCCCTGGAAGATCGATTTCAAAGTCGCCGCGGCAACGGGCGGTAAGGCATCGATCTCCGCATTGCCCTTGATGCGCGGCTCGATGACATGCAGTAGGCGATGCGCCGGGCAATACTTTTCTTGCAAGAAGGCTTGCCGGTTGATTCAGGTCAAGTCAGCTCTGCCCAACTGGAGCAATCTAGTCGCTTGAACTCGTTGGGGGCGACTAAACGGAATCGACCATGGGTAGCAAGAACGGTCTGGAAACAACCCTGCCGCCAGGTTTCATCTGGGGTGTTTCAACTTCCGCCTATCAGATCGAAGGTGCGACCCAGGCCGATGGGCGGGGCGCTTGTATCTGGGATGCTTATGGCAAAATCCCGGGGCGGATTTCTCATGGTGATACCGGCGATGTGGCCTGTGATCATTACCATCGCTATGCCGAAGATATCGCGCTCATGCGCCAGCTGGGCGTCCAGGCCTATCGCTTCTCCGTTGCTTGGCCGCGTGTGCTGCCGCAGGGACGAGGCCTGCCGAATGCCGCGGGCCTCGCCTTCTACGACCGGTTGATCGACGGGTTATTGGCTGCTGGTATCGAGCCGTGGCTCTGCCTCTATCACTGGGATCTCCCGCAGTCTCTGCAAGACCTCGGCGGTTGGCAAGCACGGGAGATGGCGGAATGGTTCGCCGATTATGCCGCGCTTATTGGCCGCCACTACGGCGATCGGGTCAGGCATGTAGTGACCTTCAATGAGCCCTCGGTCTTCAGCTTGTTCGGCTACGGCTTTGGCTGGCACCCACCGGGCCTGACCGACCCGGTCGCCCTTCACCAGGCGATTCATCATATCAACCTTGCCCATGGAGCCGGCGTCGATGCCCTCCGGGCAACGGCACCCGCGGCCGCCATCGGCATTATTCAAAACATGCAACCCAGTCGGCCGATTGGCGCGACAATCGAGGATGCGGCCGCGGCGCGTTTACTCGACGCCTATTGGAACCGCGCCTACCCGGAACCACAGCTTCTCGGACACTACCCGCAGGAGCTGGAGCATCTGATGGCGCCTGTCATCAAGGCGGGCGATCTCGAGCGTATCAAGCGTCCGCTCGACTGGCTCGGTGTCAATCATTATTCGCCCATCTTCGCCCGCGCCGATACCAAGGCACCGTTGGGATTCGCCTGGGCGGATGCCCCGCCCGATGCACCTCGTTCACCGATTGGTTGGCAGGAAGATCCGGCTGCCTTCCGCGACATTCTGCTCGATGCCTGTCGCCGCTACCGCCTGCCGATCTACGTCACCGAGAATGGGGCGGGGGCCAATGAAACGCCGAACCAAGCTGGCCAGGTGATAGACCGCGAAAGGATCGCCTATCTCGCTTCATATGTGAACGCTCTGCGTCAGGCGGTTGCCGAGGGAGCGGACATACGCGGCTATTTCGTCTGGTCCTTGCTTGACAATTTCGAATGGGGGGCGGGCTACGCCAACCGCTTCGGTCTGGTCTATGTCGATTACGCCACCCAGCGGCGCATTCCTAAGGAATCCGCGCATTGGTATGCCCAGATGATTCGTGACGAGGCCACGAGGAGAGCCCGTATGGCAGCAAAAGGAAGCCCCGGATGAGCCGTTTTCTGCTGGCTGATATTGGCGGCACCTACGCACGCTTTGCCCTATCGAACGAAGGCTCGATCGGGCCCACCTGGTCAACCGAAGTGAACTCGCGGGGCAGTGCCGTCGATGCAATGCGCGACTTCCTGGCGATTGACCACGACGGCGGGTCGATAGACGGTGCGCTGCTGGCGGCAGCCGGCCCGGTCGAAGGTGGCCGATGCAAGCTCGTCAATGCGGCTTG
>DATMUQ010000568.1:0-4175 GCA_035563795.1 Terriglobales bacterium
GCCGCCGGGCTCAGCCCCTTGTCGGCGGCGGCAAAAGCCCGATATGAACGGGGGCAGGCGCGGTTGCGCGCTGTGGCTGGTTCCGCTATCGATCCGGCTGAAACGCGTGCGGAGCTGGAGCGGTTGGTCGGCTGAGACGCTCGCTGCACTGTGACAGGAGCGAATTTTGGGCGATCACGATATTTCCAGCATGATTCACCAGGCGACGACCTGGGTGCTGCCGATCCTGTTTGCCATTCCCTTGCATGAGGCGGCGCACGGCTTTATCGCCTTTTTATGCGGCGACCGTACCGCCTATATGCTGGGGCGCGTGACCGCCAATCCGCTGAAGCATGTGGATCCTTTCGGTACCATCCTGCTGCCGGCCATGATGTGGTTTGGCGGCGGCTTCCTGTTTGGCTACGCCAAGCCGGTGCCGGTCAATTACCGCAATCTCCGCCATCCGCGGCGGGACAGCGTTTTCGTTGCGGCAGCAGGCCCGGGTGCCAATTTCATCATCGCCACGATTTCCGCACTACTGATTCATGTCGCCGTGTTTCTGCCCGGCGCCTATCGTGAATTTGCCGGGCAGACCTTGTGGAATTCCATGCAGCTCAATGTCTGGCTCGCTTTGTTCAACCTGATCCCGATTCCGCCGCTGGATGGCGGCCGGGTGGCGGTCGGCATTCTGCCGCGATCGCTGGCGATGCCGCTGGCGCGCCTGGAACGCCACGGCATGCTGATCCTGATCGGCCTCATTTTCCTCGGCATGGCAGTACCGCAGCTCAGCATTTTGAGCTGGATTCTCAGTCCGGCTTCCCGCTATGTGCTGACGGGGATTGCCCATCTGACCGGAATCGCGCCCTATCTCGGATTCTAGTCACGGGCGTTCCGCGTCTGTTCCAATCGCCAGGTAGTAGCCGACTGTATGACCGCTATGGATGATCACGACGAAATCGGTGAGACCCCGGCTGAAACCGGCGCCACCGGGTCTGAAGCGGTGGAAAACGCGCAGGGCGCGACGGGCGAGGCGTCTGCGGCCGAGGGGCGTGAAGACGCACGTCCTGAGAACGGCGAGACCCCAGATACCACCGAAGAAACGGCCCCTGCAGCGACGGACAATTCGGGCGCACATGCTGCCGGCGAGTCGCAGCCTGCTGCTGCGGCCGATGCCGCTTTCGACGCGCCGGTCGTGGTACCGGCCGAAGATGGCGGCGACCTCGTTCTTGATCTCGACGGCTATGAAGGGCCGATCGATGTTCTCCTGACCCTGGCCCGTGACCAGAAGGTCGATCTGAAGAAGATTTCGATCCTGGAACTGGCCGATCAGTATCTCGCTTTCGTCGCCAAGGCGCGGCGCCTGCGCCTGGAGCTGGCTGCCGATTATCTCGTCATGGCGGCCTGGCTCGCTTACCTGAAGTCGCGCCTGCTGTTGCCGGAGCCGCCGAAAGATGGCGAACCCTCCGGTGCGGAAATGGCCGCGGCTCTGGCCTTCCAGCTGCAGCGCCTGGCGGCGATGCAGAAGGCCGGGCAGGCTTTGCTGGCTTTGCCGCAGCTCAACCGCGACTTCTTCCGCCGCGGCGAGCCGGAGCCGGTCCGCCTGATCCAGGTGCCGGTCTATAATCTGACGCTCTATGAGCTCCTCAAGGCCTATGGCACGCATCCGGGCCGCAAGCGCGAAGGCATCCTGCATATCGAGCCGTTGCGCCTGTTTTCGATGGATGACGCATTGCATCGCATCGGCGATCTCATCGGTCACAAGCTCGACTGGACCATCCTGCGCGATTTCCTGCCGCAGGATGTGCAATACAATCCGTTGCAGCGCCGCGCCGCCCTGGCAGCGACTTTCGCCGCCTCGCTCGAGCTTGCGCGCTCGGGCCGCGTGCAACTGCGCCAAGATGGCACCTTCGGTCCGATCTATCTGAAGCCCGGCATTCCGCGCGATTGGGATGCACCCAGTGGATCGGATGGCGGCGGATCGGATGCGAGCGGGTCAGGCGGCAGTGGATCGGATAATGGCACCGGCGGTGGCAGCTCCGGCGGCCCTGATACGGATGACAACGATACCGGCGGTAATCCTTTCGGCAGTGCGAGCGGCGTATCGGGCGATGGCAGCGGCGTCGATCTCTCGGCGCATGCCCCTGTTATGCACGAGGATGTCGATCTCGGCGTCGATGACGAGGCCGGCCGGAACCATGATTTTAATCAAGGCAACCATGCGTGATGAGTGACGATCGCTTTCAATTGCAGCGCCTCCTGGAGGCCATTCTCTTCGCTTCGTCGGAGCCGCTCGGCCTTGAGGCGCTGAAAGCGCGCATGCCGGAAGATGCCGATATTCCCGGCCTGCTGCAGGAATTGCGCGACCATTACGCCAATCGCGGCGTGCATCTCTCGGTGGTCGAGGAGCGCTGGTGCTTCCGCACGGCGGGCGATCTCACCGCGAAGTTCCATATCGAGCAGAAGGTCGAGCGCAAGCTGACCCGCGCCGCGGTCGAGACCATGGCGATCATCGCCTATCACCAGCCGGTGACGCGGGCCGAGATCGAAGAGATCCGTGGTGTCGTCATTTCCAAGGGCACGCTCGACAATCTGCTGGAAGCCGGCTGGATCAAGCCGAAGGGCCGCCGCCAGACGCCGGGCCGACCCGTCACCTGGGTGACCACCGAGGCCTTCCTGGAGCATTTCGGCCTCGAGAGCTGTGATGCCTTGCCGGGCGTCGAGGAATTACGGGCCGCTGGCCTGCTCGATGCGCGCAACAATTCGGCGACCCTCGGCGTGCAGGGCACCTTGCCACCCGGCGGTGACGCCACCGAAGAGGATGACGAGGCGGATGATGAGGTCGATGACGACCGGTCGGCCGGTCTCGCTGATGACGCCTATGAGGCGGGCGTGTTGGCGCGGATGGAAGGCGCCGAGGCGGAAGAGAATGTCCCGCCGGGCGATACCGAAGGCGATGCAGCGCTCGACGATGAGCTGACCGACGCGGAACTGCCGGAAGCCGATGAGGCAGCACATGCCGAGGCCGAAGCCGATCTCGCCGAGGAAATGGAAGAACCGGATCTCGCCGATATCGAGACGGGGGTCTTGCCGGACGAATTGCTGGACGATCCGGAGAGCTATGAGGACGCGGCGGAGCGAGACGAAGAAGACTCCGTTGGCGCACGGCATCCGGGCCATGCTCCCGATGGCGCCGCGGCATCGGACGAGGAAGTCGACGATGCGGAGGCAGGAGACGACGAGGAGGACGAGGCCGGGAAAGCCTCGTAATTCTGGCGGCTGCGGCACCGTTTGAATCCGTTGCTTGGTCGTATTTTCCCTTAGCGGGCTGCTCAAACCGAAGACCCCGCGCGATAGCTGCAAGACCCGGCGGCATTGCCCGTGAAGATCGTTCGATTGGGCGATCTGCCGGCCCAGAGAGCAGGTCCTGCGGCTGGCGAAATTAACCAAGCATCATGGCGAACCCCCATTGTCTGTGGTCTTGCGGGTCACCAGATTCAGGGCGTGGCAAGATACCGCGCCGGCGGGGTTCAACCCGATCAGCCGGAGCCGAGGGGGACTGCGGATTCATTTGCAGGGTTGCAGTGATTTTGCCATAGTCCGGCAACGGATTAACGAACATAAGTCACAGGGAGTATCCCGTAATGGGCGGTTTAAGCATTTGGCATTGGCTGATCGTTCTTGCGATCGTGCTGATTTTCTTCGGTGGCAAGGGACGCATTCCCGGCCTGATGAAGGATCTCGGTCAGGGTGTCACGGCCTTCAAGAAAGGCCTGAAGGACGAGAAGCCGGCCGACGGCCAGGCAACGAACAGCGACGACAAACAGAGCATGATCGATCGCTCCTGAGCGACGATTGCGGGAAGCGGCCGCCGGAGGGGTTCGGCTGCGCCGCCGCCTGATAGAAGGATCACAGGATGTTCGATCTTGGCTGGGACGAGATGGCGGTCATCGCCGTTGTCGCCTTGGTGGTGCTTGGCCCCAAGGAACTCCCGAACGCCCTGCGCACGGTAACCGGCTTGATGCGCCAGGCGCGCAAGCTGGCAGGGGAATTCCAAAACGGCGTGCATCAGATCATCCGCGAAGCCGAGCTTGAGGATGCCAAGAAGGCGATCGCGGAGCTGAACAAGGGCTCGATTTCGGACGCCATCGAGAAGCACATCGATGCCGATGGCGAAATCAAAACGGCGCTGAAAACGC
>DATMUQ010000569.1:0-2646 GCA_035563795.1 Terriglobales bacterium
GTGGTCTCGCCACGATCACAGGCTTGCGCCACGGCATAGCAATAAGCGCGGCAGGCGGAGAGCGTCGTATACATATCGGCGAGCTTGCCCTGCATCAGCTGGAAGGTGCCGATCGGCTGGCCGAATTGCTGGCGATGGTGCACATAGGGAAGCACCACATCCATCGCCGCCTGCATGATACCGATCGGGCCACCGGCGAGGACGGCGCGCTCGTAATCGAGACCGCTCATCAGCACCTTCAGCCCCGCTCCCTCGTCGCGCAGGATATTCTCTTCCGGCACCTCGCAATCCTCGAAGACGAGCTCGCCGGTATTGGAGCCGCGCATGCCGAGCTTGTCGAGCTTCTGTGCCACCGAGAAACCTTTGGCCGCTGTCTCGAAGATGAAAGCCGTCACTCCCTTGGTGCCGGCGCTGGCATCGCTGCGGGCATAAAGCACGATGACATTGGCGTCCGGCCCGTTGGTGATCCACATCTTGGTGCCATTGAGCACGAAGCGATCGCCACGCTTCTCCGCCCGCAGGCGCAACGACGCCACATCCGAGCCCGAGCCCGTCTCGCTCATGGCGAGGGCGCCGACATGCTCGCCGGAGATCAATTTCGGCAGATATTTCTGCTTTTGCGCCGGCGTACCGTTGCGACGAATCTGGTTGACGCAGAGATTGGAATGCGCGCCATAAGAGAGGCCGACACTGGCCGAGGCACGACTGATCTCCTCCATCGCCACGACGTGATCGACATAGCTCATGCCGGAGCCGCCGAATTCCTCCTCGACGGTGATGCCAAGCAGGCCAAGCGCACCCATCTTGCGCCACAGATCGGCCGGAAACTCGTTGTCACGATCGATGGCAGCGGCGCGTGGCGCGATCTCCGCCTCGGCAAAACTACGGACCGTCTCCCGCAGCGCCTGGGTCGCTTCGCCGAGATTGAAACCGAGTTGCGGATAATCCATGCCTCGCCTCCCTGCCATACCGGATGCCGCACGGCTGCGGCATCTTGCGCCGTTCGGATATGTTGCATCATACCGCTATTGGCGATCAAACGGGTCATATCATGACGCCGCTTTGAGCGCGTCACAAAGAAAAAGGTGAGCGGCATCGCTGCCACTCACCTTGACCTCTCCATCACGCGAACCTGTCGGTGCCGCGGTGGTCTCTTACTTCTTGTTGTTGTAGCGGGCGATCGCGTCGACGATCAGCTTCTTCGCTTCATCGGCATCGCCCCAGCCGACCATCTTCACCCATTTGCCGGATTCGAGATCCTTGTAGTGGGTGAAGAAATGTTCGATCTGATGCAGGGTGATTTCCGGCAGATCGGAATAGTTCTTCACCTTGGCATAACGCTGGGTCAGCTTCGGCGAGGGAACGGCGAGAATCTTCTCATCGCCGCCGGCTTCGTCTTCCATCTTGAGGACGCCGATCGGGCGCACATTGATGATGGCGCCCGGCACGATCGGACGGGTATTGGCGATCAGCACGTCGATCGGGTCGCCGTCATCCGATAGCGTGTGGGGCACGAAGCCGTAATTGCCCGGATAGCGCATCGGCGTATAGAGGAAACGGTCAACCACCAGCGCGCCGGCATCCTTGTCCAGCTCGTACTTGATGGGTTCGCCGCCGATCTGAACTTCGACAACGACATTGACGTCTTCCGGCGGATTCTTGCCGATGGCAATGGCTTCAAGCCTCATGATGCTCTCCGTGTTCGCGACCGGGTGCCTGCGGGCGGCTTCCGGCGAAAAGATATATGACTAAAAAGTGTCGGTCGTCCGGCCGGTGATGGCCGAAAAAGCGGCCCTTCTATAGGGCGGCAGGGGCAATTTGTCGATTGGCGATGTCGTGAACGACGCCAGTACCCGGACCGCCCGGGCCCCCGCTCCTCGCCCAATACCTGCGAGAGAACGGGCTTCCGGGGAAAAAGCCGGCCCGGTAAACCCTTACCAGACCGGCTGCGGCAATTTTACGCAAGCCTTAGCAGCAATATCCTAGGGCGCCGCCAATGGCCTAAGGACCAGCCACCAGGGATCAGCCGCCAGGACTCAACCAATAGCCATCAGGCTGGCATTGCCGCCGGCGGCGGCGGTATTGGTGCTGACCGCATGTTCCGAGACCAGCCATTCCAGGGCGTAATCCGCACTGCCATCCGCCAGAGCCGCGCGGTCCAGGCCGAAAATCGGCACCACTGACCCGTCCCGGACGGCGAGCTTCTGGGCTGTCCGCTGCAGAGCATCGCTGTCACCTTCGAACAGGGCAAGATCGGCCGCGGCTCCCTCGTCATCGGCAATCGCGATCACCCGGCGCAAATCAGCCGGCAGGGCCGTCAGGGCGGCGCGCGCGTCTTCCGCCGCCACCACGACGGCGTGGTTACCGGTGGCCAAGGCAGCACCGATCTGCAGCAGCAATCCGGTCTCGCTTTGCGCCAGGCACATGACCTTGCCGCGAGCGGTCAGGCCGTAAAGATTGCGCTCACCCACCGGGCCCGGCAATTCAATGACCGTCTCATAAGGCGAGGCCGCGAGATAGGCCCGGCAGCGCGCCGCGATCAGCACCTTGCCCTTTTTTTCCAGCCAGGCAACATAGCTCTCGGCGACAGCCGGCTGCTTGCCTTTGGTGAGCGCACCATCGAGCTTGGGTGCCGAAGACAAGAGA
>DATMUQ010000570.1:0-4345 GCA_035563795.1 Terriglobales bacterium
GGGATGATGCCACCCACCACCACCGGCACATCCTTGAGACCGAGCTTGCCGAGACGCTCCATCACCTCGCGCACCAGGGCCACATGGGACCCGGACAGGATGGAGAGCCCGATGACATGGACGCCCTCCTCCAGGGCCGCATTGGCAATCTGCGCCGGCGTCAGGCGGATGCCCTCATAGACCACTTCCATGCCGGCATCGCGGGCACGGACGGCAATCTGTTCCGCCCCGTTGGAATGGCCGTCGAGACCCGGTTTGCCAACGAGCATCTTGATGCGGCGGCCGAGCTTGGCGGAGACATCGGTGACCCGGCGGCGGACGCCATCAAGATCGGCACGGCGCAGTTCGGTAACGGCACGGCCGACACCGGTCGGCGCGCGGTATTCGCCGAACACGCGGCGCAGCACCTCGCCCCATTCGCCGGTGGTGACGCCGGCATGGGCGGCGGCAATCGAGGCTTCCATGATATTGGCGCCTGACCGGGCATCGGCTTCCAACCGGGTCAGAGCCTGCTGTGCCGCCGCAGCGTCGCGGTCGGCACGCCAAGCCTGCAATTGCGCGATCTGCTCGTGCTCGGCCTTGTCATCGATCTTAAGGAAGCCGCCATCATTGCCGGCGACCAGCGGCGACGGCGCGCTCTCGGTGAACTTGTTGACACCGACCACCGTCTGCTCGCCGCTTTCGATCGCCGCCAGCCGACGGGCATTGGATTCCACCAACCGCTGCTTCATATAGCTCGATTCCACCGCGGCAATGGCGCCGCCCATGGCGTCAATCCGCGCCAGTTCTTCACGCGCGGCGGTCTTCAGGGCTTCGACCTTGGCGGCGATTTCATGCGAGCCGTTGAAGATGTCGCCATATTCCAGGAGATCGGTTTCATAGGCGACGATCTGCTGCAGGCGCAGCGACCATTGCTGGTCCCAGGGACGGGGCAGACCGAGCGCCTCATTCCAGGCGGGAAGCTGTACGGCGCGCGCTCGCGCGTCCTTCGAGAGCGTCACCGCCAGCATTTCCAAAAGAATGCGGTAGACGTTGTTTTCCGGCTGCTGCTCGGTGAGGCCGAGGCTGTTGACCTGCACGCCGTAGCGGAAACGACGCAGCTTCGGATCCTCGACGCCGTAGCGGTCGCGGCAGATCTCGTCCCACAATTCGGCGAAGGCCCGCATCTTGCACATCTCGGTGATGAAGCGGAGCCCGGCATTGACGAAGAAGCTGATGCGCCCGACCACCTGCGGCAGATCGGCAGCCGGGATCTGGCCGCTATCGCGGGCATGATCGAGCACGGCAATGCCGGTGGCGAGGGCAAAGGCCAGCTCCTCTTCCGGCGTCGCTCCGGCTTCCTGCAGATGATAGGAGCAGACATTGGTCGGATTCCATTTCGGAATCTCGCGATAGGTGAAGGCGATCACATCGGTGATCAACCTCAGGCTCGGCTGCGGCGGGAAGATATAGGTCCCGCGCGAGAGATATTCCTTGATGATGTCGTTCTGCACCGTGCCCTGCAAAGTGGCGCGGGCAACGCCCTGCTTCTCGGCCGCGGCGACATAGAGCGCCAGCAGCCAGGGCGCCGTCGCGTTGATGGTCATCGAGGTGTTCATCTGGTCGAGCGGCAGCCCGTCCATCAGGGTCAGCATGTCGCCGAGATGGCTGACCGGGACACCAACCTTGCCGACCTCGCCCTTGGCCAAGGCATGATCGGCGTCATAGCCGGTCTGGGTCGGCAGATCGAAGGCAATGCTGAGACCGGTCTGGCCGCGCTGCAGGTTGGTGCGATAAAGCTGGTTGGAGGCCCGGGCCGAGGAATGGCCCGAATAGGTGCGGAACAACCAGGGCTGGTCGCGCCACCCCGTCTTGTTCTTTGCCGCTCCGGTTTCTCCGCTTACCTGCACACCCATCTCGGCTCCCCTCCGAAAATTATTATGTTGCAGTGCAATGTAGCGGCAGCGGGAAGCTCCCTGCAAGACAGCGATTCTGTCCTAATCGCCTGAAAAAGCGAAGAGTTCCGACGTCAGCGGTAACATTGCCGTTTTCGCGCTAATTCCAGACCAGCTAATTGAGATCAGACGTCGTAAGGCGGGTCCTTGGGCCAATGCGGCAGCTTGTCGTCCAGTTTCATCCAGGACAGGCGGGCCGACCACCAGCCATGGGCCTCGGGGCGCAGGGCGTTGGCTTCGTCCAAGGTCCCCAGCATGATCCCGACGCTGGTGCCATCCGGATCGGTCATGAAAACCGAGGCGCCACAGGTCGGGCAGAAATAACGGGTACCGCTCTTCGAGGACACATAGGGGGTCGCGACACCCTTGGTCAGGCGGAACTGCGAGACCGGCACCTGGGCCCAGGCGGAGACTGGCGCCCCGCTCCAGCGCCGGCACATCTCGCAATGGCAGAAATCGACATCAGCGGCCAGCGGCGTGATGCGATAGCGGATCTCGCCGCAGAGACAGCCGCCGCTCAGTTCCTGCAGCTTCTGCCGTCCGGCCGCGACGCTCTTCTTGGCAGCAGCCTTCTTCGTCGCCGCTGCCTTCTTCGCCGCCGGCTTCCGGGCAGTCTTGGTCTTTGTCTTGGTGACGGTCTTCTTCACCGATGCGGTCCGCGCCATGTCGCTTTCTCCTGAGGACCCAGCTCCTCGTGCCAGAGCCGGATGCCATCAGGTGGAACCGCTTGGGCGATTTCACCTGATGGCTGAATCCGTCTCTCTTCAAAACGATAGAGTGCGCGGACCGGACGGTCGCAATCAGTGGGTTCGCGGGTTATGCCGCGGCCAGCGCTTGCAGCAGATCATCCAGCAGATCATTGACATCCTCAAGCCCGACCGAAAGGCGGATGAGGCCGGCATCGATGCCCTGCTGCAGCTTCAGTTCCGGCGACAGGCGCTGATGCGTCGTGGTTGCCGGGTGGGTGGCGAGCGACTTCGAATCGCCGAGATTGTTGGAGATCAGCACCAGCTGCAGCGCGTTGAGGAAGCGGAACGCTGCCTCCTTGCCGTCCTTCAGGCTGAAGGCCACCACCGTGCCGCCACCGGTCATCTGACGCCGCGCCAGCTCGACCTGCGGATGGCTGTCGAGCGTCGGATACAGGACCTGCGACAGCTTCGGATGGTTTTGCAAACGCTTCGCCAGGGTCTCGGCCGAGGCCCCCGACTTGTTGACCCGCAGTTCCAGTGTTTCCAGGCCTTTCAGCAGGATCCAGGCATTCATCGGCGAGAGCGACGGGCCGGTATGGCGCAAGAAAGGCTGCAACGTCTCTTCGAGGAATTTGCGGCTACAGAGAATAGCACCGCCGAGCGAGCGTCCCTGACCATCGATATGCTTGGTCGCCGAATAGACGACGACATCGGCGCCTTGCTTCAGCGGCTGCTGCAGCAGAGGGGTGGCGAAGACATTGTCGACCACTACCGTGGCGCAGGCCTGATGGGCGAGCTTCACCACTGCCTCGAGATCGACCAGGCGCAGGCTGGGATTGGACGGCGTCTCCAGGAACACGGCCTTGGTCGGCTTGGCCAGGGCAGCACGCCACTGCGCGAGATCGCGGCCATCGACGAAGACCGTCTCGACACCCCATTTCGTCAGGATCTCCGCCAGGATGAACTGGCAGGAACCGAACAGGGCGTCGGCGGCAACCACCCGGTCACCGGCTTTCACCAGGCTGGCCATGGCAGCGAAAACCGCCGCCATGCCGCTGGCAGTCGCCCGCGCCACTTCGGCACCTTCCAGCAGCGCCAGGCGCTCTTCGAACATGGAGACGGTGGGATTGCCGAAACGCGAATAAACGAAGCGAGGCTGACTGTTGTCGAAGGCGGCCTCGGCCTCTTCGGCGCTCTGATAGACATAGCCCGAGGTCATGAAAATGGTCTCGGCCGTTTCCTTGTACTGCGAGCGCAGTTGGCCGCCATGCACCAGACGGGTGGCCGGGCGCCAGGATTCCTTGATATCGCGTTTGACTGTCATTCGTCGTCTCCGCCGGGCTTGCCCCGGGCATAAAAAAAACCTCAACCGGAGAAGGTCGAGGTTCATGGCTTGCGCCCGACGACCTTTTAGCTGCTTATTTAACGTGGCCGCAATCCGGTACCAAATCACCACGAACGATGCGAAGTATTCACGGTCAAGGCGGAAAGTCAACTCGCTCGCCAATAAATCACGTGATTAGTTTTAAGTTTACGATAGCTTCCATTGCCGTCTCTCAGCACTTACGCAAGAATGCAAGGTATGCAGCGGATTTACACCATTCCTGGGAATAAGTCGTTCGGCCGATCAACCGCAGCGTGGCAGCGATTGGGCCACGGCCTGACGCTGGCCGGGCTCCTGACGGCCGGTCTATTCCTGGCGGGCTGCGACCTGAATCCGAA
>DATMUQ010000571.1:0-4062 GCA_035563795.1 Terriglobales bacterium
GTTTTCCAGCCGGGCGAGGCGGTTGGTGAGGCCGCCGGACGAGACCATCAGCGACCGGAAAAGCTCCGTCGGCCGCAGGCGATAGGGCGCACCGGAACGAAGCAAGGTGCCGAGCACATCGAATTCGCCGGCGTCGATGCCGTAGACTGCGAAGATGGCCTCGATGCCCTCGCGTAATTTCAGGGTGAGCCGCCGCGCCCGGCCGATGATCGCCATGCCCTCGGTATCGACATCCGGCAGCTCGCGCGCCCAGGCGCCGCGGAAGGCGTCGACCTGATCGCGCGGCACGGCAGCAACTGGCACGGCCCTGTCTATCCGGCGGCGCTCCTTCCCGCGGGTCTTAGCAGCCGTCGCCATAGCCGGTTTCATGAGCGCCCCCAGGATTTATCTTGATATGAAGATAAATTGGTCCATATCTGATGTAAAGCGACTGGAGGGAGTGATGGCTGTGTCGGATGACGTACCGTTCCGCCTTGGCGGTATCGACCATGTGGTGCTGCGCATCCGTGACCGGCAGGTCATGCTGGATTTCTATCGCGATGTGCTCGGTTGCACGCTGGAGCGCGAGCAGGCGGAAATCGGCCTGACACAATTGCGCGCCGGTCATTCGCTGATCGACTTTGTCGATCTTGACGGCAAGCTCGGCCGCATGGGTGGGGCGGGCCCCGGCAAGGAAAGCCGCAATGTCGATCATATCTGCCTCGCCATCGCGCCTTTCGATGAGCCTGCCATCCGCGCTCATCTCGCCAGGCACGGCGTCAGTGCCGGCGAAACCGGCTCCCGCTATGGCGCCGGCGGCGAGGGGCCATCGATCTATCTGCAAGATCCCGAAGGCAATACCATCGAGCTGAAGGCGGCCGCGTCGAACTGAAATCATCATCCGGGCTTATGCCGGTCGCTGGGGCGGGTCACCTCTGGAAAAACCCGAACCGCCACCCCATATATCCGATTGACCGGGACGACCCGGCCTTTCCTGAAATCGTCAAGGACGGCCTTGGCATGCGCTTTGGAGAAAGCACAATGCCCTGGATCTTCCTGATTGCCGCCGGTGCCCTCGAAATCGTCTGGGCGATCGGCCTGAAGCAGAGCGACGGTTTCACCCGCCTCATACCAAGCTCCATCACCATCATCGCCATGCTCGGCAGTTTCGGCCTGCTGGGCTGGGCCATCCGCGATCTGCCGATCGGTGTCGCTTATGCCGTCTGGACCGGCATCGGCACGCTCGGTGTCGTCCTCATCAGCGCCCTCTGGTTGCGCGAGGGGCTGAATCTGCTGCAGATCCTCTGCGTCCTCGCCATCGGCGGCGGCATCGTCGGCCTGAAAATGCTGACGCGGGCCTGATTGATGCCGGGGAGACTATGCCCTCTCAATTGGTGTGCAGCCATGCCAGGCGGCAAGTGCTGATAAAAAAGCCACCTCCAGACTGCGGGAGGTGGCTTTTTCTCTGTGCAAACGTTCTTGGCGTCTCACTTTACCCGCTGAGCCTTGAGCCGCAGGACATCCTGGGCCAGGAGGGAGACAGAGACAGCGAGCAGCACGAGATCCTTCAGAAGGAAGGCTGTGTTTATCGTCATCGCAGGAAACCCGCCGGAGCCGGCATCCCATCCGTCAGGAACGAAGGGAAAGGCTGTGAAGGTGGCGACGAAGGTGAAGGTCGAGCCGAGGGCACCGAGCACGCCCAACTTCTTATTCCAGAACCCGAGGAACAGTAGCGTGCCGAAGGTCCACTCTGACGTCCCGAGTAGAATGGACGTGCCGTGGATGCCCAGGACCGGAATTGTCCAGAAGATAAGGGGGCCGTGGGTGATAATGGGAAGCAGTCCCGTGATTTCCGCGTCGAACCACTTATCATACCCGAACCATGCGAAGATGACGACCATTGCGGCACGCAACAGGTGGTAGTCGAAGTCCTTCTTTGTAAGCGGGCTGTTTGCCAGCCGATCGATGACGGTATTCATGGTAAATTCCTTTCCAGATAGAGGAAGGCTGACTGCCCGGGGCGGGCCATGAGAGCCCGGCGATGCCTCAGCGGATCTTCGGGAAGTCGAGCGTCGTGTCGTTGATGCGATTGAACATGTTGGTGAAGATGCCGGCCGAGATGGCGAGGCTGATTTCCACCAGTTGCTGGTCGCTATAGCCGGCGGCCTTGATCGCGGCGAATTGCTCTTCAGTAAGCGTGCCGCTGGTCGTCGCCAGGATACGGATGAAAGCGGCCAGGGCGTCGCGCTTGGCGTCGCCGGTGGGCAGGCCGAGGCGCAAATTCTTCACCACATCCTCGGCGAGGCCGGTCATCTGCCCGATCACGCTGTGGGCGGCGATGCAGTAGTCGCAACCGGTGGCGATGCTGACGACCAGCTTGATGGTCTCGACATCCTTCTTGCTCAGCGAGCTTGACGCCAGTACCGCGTCGACATTGAGGATCGAGTCCAAGGCTGCCGGCTGAAGAGACCCGATCGCTGCAAAGGCGTTGGGGACGCCGCCAATGGCTTTCTTGAGGCGACCGAAGAGATCGGCGGCGGCACCGGTGGCTTCAGCAACGGGGATGGTGGCAATGCGAGACATGATGACACTCCTTTTCAGGTATTGCCGGGCGACTATCGCCGGCTGATGAGTGTCATTTAGCGACTGGAACGGGGATTTATAATGATATAATAGCTTAATAACATGCTCAAAAGTATCAATCGCGAGGTTTTCTATGGAGCCGAAATTGGACTGGCTTAGCCGTCTGTTAGCTATGGTGCCGGTCAGCGGCAGGCTCGATCATCGTTGCTTCTTGAGCGCGCCCTGGCGCATCGAATACCAGCCATCGCCGCCGGGCGAGATCCCCTTCCACATCGTTTTGGGAGGCGCCGTCATTTTCGAGGAAACCAAGGGTCCAGCCGCCAAAAGCACCCGCAGTCAATTGCGGCCCGGCGATATCGTTCTGGTCATCCACGGCGCAGCGCATGCTTTGCATGATGGCAGCGGTGCGTCCCCCTTACCCCAACGGGACAGACCTACGCTCAACCTCACGATCAGCGAAAATGACGGTACTGGCGACCGGATCGACATGTTGTGCGGTTGCTTTCATGTGTCCCCAGCGCACGAAAAGATGCTCCGTCGATATCTGCCGCCACGCCTTGTCATTGCTGCCCCCGAAAACAGCCCTGCGACCGCGAAGGAGGGCACCAGCTCGCAGCTTGCGGCACTGATCGCACTTATGAAGATTGAATCCGCGAGCGAGAATCTGGGCAGTGCGGCGATGCTGGACGCGCTGTCGACTGCGCTATTCGCACTCATCTTGAGACAGGCAAGCGAGGTCGGTGCCGCATCGGAGGGGCTGTTGGCCCTTGCCGGCAACCCCAAGCTCGCCCCCGCATTGACGGCAATGTTCAATGAGCCAGCGCATCCCTGGACGCTGCCGGAGCTTGCCAGGCTCTGTAACATGTCCCGCGCCACCTTTATCCGCCATTTCCAGGAGCGATTGGGGAGGTCGGCCGCCGATCTCCTGATGGAGATCCGGATGACGGTCGCGGCAAATGCCCTAAGGGATACGGACAATTCGACCGGCGCGATCGCTGAGTTGGCGGGCTATCAGTCTGAGGCCGCCTTTCAGCGCAGCTTCAAGCAATATATGGGCTTCACGCC
The DNA here is from genome assembly GCA_035563795.1 of Terriglobales bacterium. Taxonomy (GTDB): domain Bacteria; phylum Pseudomonadota; class Alphaproteobacteria; order Dongiales; family Dongiaceae; genus Dongia_B. The sequence continues at coordinate 3,628 of DATMUQ010000571.1, forward strand.
AGCGCAGTGGCGCAAACAGGCCGAGGAACTGTCCGACGAAGATACGGACTAGGCAGTTCGCGCAATCCGTCATTTCGAGCGCGACCAACTGCCACCGTCATGTCAGTAGCCTGCCGGCGGCCCAGGGAAGGCGCTTGACTCATATTCAACAAGATGGTTGATTATCAACAGAACGGTTGATTATTAGATAGAGGCGGTATGGCGGCGGGAGCGCATTTGCGCCTGGTGGAGGCATCGGACAGCGAGGAGGGGGAGGCCTTGAGCCTCGTCTTCGCCGCTCTGGCCGATCCTGTGCGCCGCGCCATCCTCGACCGGCTGGACGGCCAGGACCTGCTGGTTTCCGAGGTGGCGGCACATTTCGACATCTCGTTGCAGGCGGTGTCTCGGCATCTCCAGGTGCTGGTGCGCGCCGGGCTGGTGCAGCAGGCGCGGACC
>DATMUQ010000572.1:0-2980 GCA_035563795.1 Terriglobales bacterium
ATGGGACTATGGGATCAGCGCAAGTTGATCCATCTGGCGATCCTGAAGTTCCTGGTTCCTGATGTAAGCGCGGATCGTCTCCTCGTCCCGACCCACCGTCGAAACGAAATATCCGCGCGCCCAGAACTTATGCCCGATAAAATTTTTCGCTTTTCGCTCGATATTCTGCGCGATCCAAATCGAGCTCTTGCCCTTGATGAAGCCGATCACCTCGGCAACCGAGTATTTCGGCGGGATAGAGATCAGCATGTGAACGTGATCGGGCATCAAATGGCCTTCCTCGATCCGGCATCCCCGCCGCCGGGCCAAGTCGTGAAACACGATGCCAAGGTTCTTCTTGATTTTCCCGAACACCGCTTTCTTCCGGTACTTCGGTATGAAAACCACATGATATTTGCAATCCCATGTGGCATGGTTCAGGTGATGCTGCTGCGTCATTAGTCCCTTACCAACCCAATCTTGTCACTTTGCGCACGGATTTGGTCAAGCCAGTGCGGGAACGATGCCGTATTCGGTGATGTGAGAGGCGGCGGCAATGACGGCTCTTCCGGCGCGAGTGAGGTAGTAGCGGTAGGTTCTGGCGACGCGCTTGATAAGACCGAGGCGGCGCAAGCGACGGATCTGACGGGACAGCGCCGAAGGCGAGAGTTGCTCCAGGAGCGGGGACAGATCGGCGCGGCGGACGCCGGCGATGGTGAACTTGGGGTTCTGCAGCGCGCCAAGCAAAGTGCGCTCCGTGGGATTGAAGAAGTCCACCCCCTTGACCGTTTTGCCCTCAATCTTTCGCGGCCGCGTGACGCGGTCCAGCAGCTTCACGCCGGTGGAAAAGTCATCGAGCGCCGAGAGATGGGCGAGATAACGACGGTTGCAGGCAAAGAGAATGCTTGCCAGGTCTCCAAGGCTGTAGACGGTCTTCTTCATGGGAGCGAAGCCCATGCTTGATGGGCCTTCGCGGTGTTCTACCTTGCGGTAGTGCTTGAAGGACGAGACATCGTTCGTTGTTGTCTCGATACGCAAAACGATGCCGAGTTTATCGTACATCTTGATGGAAGACTTGCCGAACCGATGCTTGATGCAGGTTCCCTCGATCCGGGTTGAGAACTGGCTGCCGATCTCCTGCGCCAGATTGGGGGCGATGCTCCGGCCGAGGAATGTGGCGATGGTCTGCGCCTTCACGGTGAGCACTGAATGCCGCGCCAGTTGTTCGTAGAGCGGCGCCAGCGCCGCCTTGGAGCGGAAGACCAGATCGGTGGAATACTCAACCTGCATCAGGCTCCAGTGATAGGATTGCTTGAAGGTGTCGAGCACCGGGCAGCATAGCGCCGCGTAGCGGTCGAGGATGTGGTGGAGCATGCCAGGCGAGAAGCCATCGGCCAATTCCTGGGCGCGCTCCCAATCGCCGATGTGGAGGAATGCGTTGTCCCCGGCCGTGAACCCGATGCCTTCGGCGGTTAGCTTGCGCGCCAGCCAGCTGTGACCGTTGCAATAGAACTGCAAACGGAACGGCGCCCAGGTTGGAACGCGGACATAGATCAGGCCCAACTCCGCGTCGATGAAATAGAAATAGTAGTGCAGACACTTGCCGCTGTCCGGCCGCACGAAGGTCTTGTGGCTTTTCTTGTCATGCCAGGGCTCGTAGGCGCCGCACGCCTCCATGGCCGAAATGACATGTGCGAGGCCTGGATGCTCGCCACGCCGGGCAATCGCCTTGGCGACAATGTCCTCCTTGCGGAGGCAGCTCTTCGAAATGTGCTCGATGGCGACGCCCGCGGCTTCCGCAACCTTCGCCGCGTTCTCCCGGACCGTATCGCGCAGCGTTGCTGCAAACTGCGGATAATCGAAAATGCGGATGGCATTCGTATAAAGAAACGATGTCATGCCCCTGGCGTGGCAGACCCCAGGAAGCGTGCCGGTGATGACGATGCGGTCGTAACAAGAAAGAACCCCTGCGATCCGCTCGTCGTAGCGTTCAACAAGCCCCTCCGGCATTGTCCCCTCGCCAAGTGCCTGCGCCCGCTGCCACTATAGCGCAACCTCTTTGGTTCCGGCGTTGCCCCGCTGAATGTTGAAAATGAGAGGCAGGCGTTGCTCGCCTTGAGCCGGTAGGCTCGGGGCGCCGAATCCACGAAAGGAAAGCAACGCCATGAAGAGACCTACCACATTGACCGCTGTTGTCCCCGCGGCAAACATCGAAGAGGCTTGGCAGGAGGTTGGCGCCAGCTTCGAGCGCTTCTGCCTGACTGCGGGGCTGGCGACGTTGTCGAGCATGATGGAAGAAGATGCTGTCCAGCTCTGCGGTCCCCGCTATGGGCGAAAGGACGGCAAGGCCGGGCATCGCTGGGGGAAGACCAAAGGGAAATTGGGCTTCCATGGCGGCAAGGTCGAGCTTGAGCGGCCCCGGATACGCGCTCGCAACGGGACAGAGATGTCCCTGCCGAGCTGGGAGGAGGCTGTGTCCAATGACTTGCTGGGCAAATGGGCGATGAACTTGATGCTGATCAACGTCTCGACGCGCAAGTACGGCCGTGCGGTCCGCCTGCCGGAAGGCGGCATCGGCGCGCCCAGCGGTTCGGGTGTGTCCAAATCGGCGGTGTCCCGCCGCTTCGTGGCGCTGTCGGCTGCGCGTATGAAGGAATGGATGGCGGCGGATCTGTCCAAGCTGGATCTTTTGGTCATCCAGATCGACGGGATCCACATCAAGGACGACCTGACGCTTTTGGCCGCCGTTGGCGTTGACGGCAAGGGCGGCAAGCATCCCCTCGGTGTGATCGAGGGGGCAACAGAGAACGCCGTCGTGGCGCAGGCCCTGCTGGACAACCTGATTGAGCGCGGTCTTGATCCGAAGGTCAGCCGGCTGTTCGTCATCGACGGCGCCAAGGCGCTTTCCAAAGCGATCCGCAAGATTTTCGGGCGCCACACGCCGATCCAGCGCTGCCAGGTCCACAAGGCCCGCAATATCATGGAGCGCTTGCCCAAATCT